>NZ_BACT01000773.1:0-4165 GCF_000333255.1 Methylobacterium sp. B1
CCCACCGCCAGCGTCTCCGCAGGGCCGAGGGACAGCGCCTCACGGAGTTCGATCAGCGCCGCGCGCTTCTCGGCCTTCCCGACGATCGGATCCTCCACGAAGCCGGTGAGCCGTCCGTCCGCCACGCCCAACAGGTTGGACCGGTGCTCGTCGAAGCCGATCATCGCCGCGATCGGGCCGGTGAACAGGGTGAAGCCGCCCGAGACGAGACAGGTGTGGGCGCCGTGCGCCCGCATCGTCCGCACCAGGGTGCGGCCGCCCGGGGTCAGGGTCAGGTGCTCGGCGATCAGCCCGTCGACCGCACCGACCGGGATGTCCTTCAGGAGCGCCACGCGCTCGCGCAGCGCCGGCTCGAAGGCGATCTCCCCGCGCATCGCCCGCTCGGTGATCCTCGCGACATGCTCCTTGAGGCCGAGCGTTCCGGCGAGCTCGTCGATGCATTCCTGCTCGATCATGGTGGAATCCATGTCGGCCAGGAACAGGCGCTTGCGCCGGTGCGCGTCGGCGGGGAGCACGGCGAGGTCGATGGGTTCACCGGCAAGGGCCGTCCGCAGCGCGTCGGTGAGGGACGCCGCGGCGGCGGGCTCGCCCGGGACGAGCAGCTCGGCCGCCACCGCGCCGTGCAGGATCCGGGGCTGGTGCTCCGTCCGCAGCACCGCGCGGGCCTCGGCCAGCACCGCATCGGTGATGGACGGCCGATCCGGGTTTGCTATCAGGACCGCGACCAGCATCGTGGAGTTTCACCTTGCCGCCAGACCGGGAGGAAGCCGGGGGGCGCCCGGCGGCGATCCTCATCGCAGGGCCCACCGCGTCGGGCAAGTCGGCGCTGGCCGCCCGGCTGGCGGAGCGTCACGGCGGCGTGGTGATCAACACCGATTCCATGCAGGTCTACGGCGACCTGCGGCGCCTCACCGCCCGGCCCGACCCGGACGAGGAGGCACGGGTGCCCCACCGGCTCTACGGGCATGTCGACGGCGCCGTGAACTATTCCGTGGGGCATTTTTCACGGGATGTGGCGGCGCTGCTGACGACGCTCGACGGGCAAAGGCCGGTCTTCGTCGGCGGCACGGGCCTGTACTTCCGGGCGCTGGAGCAGGGGTTTTCGGAGCTGCCGCCGGTGCCCGAGGCCGTGCGCGCGCAGGTGCGGGCGGAGGCCGAGGGCCGTCCCACCGAGGCGCTGCACGCCGACCTCGCCCGCCACGATCCCGAGGGCGCCGCCCGCCTGCGCCCGAGCGACCGGATGCGGGTGATGCGGGCCCTGGAGATTTTTCTCGCCACCGGCCGGCCGATCGCGAGCTTCTACGGCGATCCGATACCCGGGCCGCTCGCCGGGTGGGCCCTCGAAAAAATCTTCCTGGCCCCCGACCGCGCCGTGTTGCGCGCCCGCATCGACGCCCGCTTCCGGACCATGATCGCCGAAGGGGCGCTGGACGAGGTCGCCCGCCTGCACAGGCGAAACCTCGACCCGCTGCTGCCGGTGATGCGCGCCCACGGCGTGCCGGGCCTGATCGCGTATCTCGAGGGGGCGATCGGACTCGAGGAGGCGATCGTCCGGGGACAGGCGGATACCCGGGCCTACGCCAAGCGCCAGTTCACGTGGTTCCGCCACCAGATGGGGGAGGACTGGCGCTGGATGGATCCGGAGGAGGCCGCGGCGGCGCTGTGAGGCTTCCCGCGGGCTCCCTCCCCGTGCGGGTGAGGGAGCCCGGCTTCCGGAGAAGGCAGGGCCTGCACGCGGAGCAGAATCCTGTTCTGTGCGGATGCTGTCCTCGCCCGACACCCCCTCTCCCGCGACGGGGCGAGGGAGGGGGTACACGGGGCCGTTTCCGACCCCTCCGGACCGCGAGGGGAGCTGCCGCCCTCAGCGCTCCAGCCGGGCCACGAGGCTCGACGTGTCCCAGCGGTTGCCGCCCATGGCCTGAACCTCGGCGTAGAACTGGTCCACCAGCGCCGAGACCGGCAGCTTGGCGCCGTTGCGGCGGGCCTCGTCCAGCAGGATGCCGAGATCCTTGCGCATCCAGTCGACCGCGAAGCCGAAGTCGAACTTGCCCGCGTTCATGGTCTTGCCGCGGTTCTCCATCTGCCAGGAGCCGGCGGCGCCCTTGGAGATCACGTCGAGCACCGCTTCCACGTCGAGGCCGGCGCGCTTGGCGAAGTGGACGCCCTCGGAGAGGCCCTGGACGAGGCCGGCGATGCAGATCTGGTTGACCATCTTGGTGAGCTGGCCGGCGCCCGCCGGGCCCATCAGCCGGCAGGCCCGGGCGAAGGACCCGATCGCGCCCTCGACCTTGGCGTAGGTCGCCGCGTCGCCGCCGCACATCACGGTCAGCACCCCGTTCTCGGCGCCGGCCTGGCCGCCGGAGACCGGCGCGTCGATGAAGCCGAGCCCCTTGGCCTCCGCGGCCGCGGCCAGTTCCCGGGCCACCTCGGCGGAGGCGGTGGTGTGGTCCACGAAGACCGCGCCCGGCGTCATGCCGGCGAGCGCCCCGTCGTCGCCCAGCACGACGCTGCGCAGGTCGTCGTCGTTGCCCACGCAGGCGAAGACGATCTCGGCGCCCTCGGCGGCCTGCCGGGGCGTGGGGGCGAAGGCACCGCCATAGGTCTTCACCCAGGCTTCCGCCTTCGGCGTGGTGCGGTTGTAGACGGTGACGTCGTGGCCACCCTTCTTGGCGAGGTGGCCAGCCATCGGCCCGCCCATCACGCCGAGACCCAGGAATGCGACCTTCGCCATGGTTGTCCGCTCCTCGCAGGCCCGGACCGCGCCGGCGCCCTTCCTTCTCCGACGGCGGGCGGCGACGGAGCTCGGCAGCCTGGCCGTGAAGGGGGTCGGGGCCGTGCCGGAGACCCGATGTGACACATTGGGCGTCGTGCCGCCGCCGACGCTGCATCACAGCTCGGATCGCTTGCGTCAACGGCGGACCAATAGGATAACCCGCCCGTGTAGCCCGGGACCACGAAGTCCCAGCCGGAGCCCCCGCGCGTGGCCCCGTGCGCGAGGCGGTCGGTCAGGGAGTGGGACATGGGTACGGCGCTCGGCAGGCATGGGCCATGGGTCCTCGTGGGCGCCCTCGGCGCCGCGGCGCTGGCGATCGTGGCGAGCCAGCGGGGCGAGACCATCAACGCCCTCTGGGTCGTGGTCGCGGCAGTCTGCGTCTACCTGATCGCCTACCGCTACTATTCCCAGTTCATCGCCGACAAGGTGATGCGCCTCGACCCGAAGCGCATGACGCCGGCCGTGCGGCACAATGACGGTCTCGATTACGTCCCCACCAACCGCGGCGTCCTGTTCGGCCACCACTTCGCGGCGATCGCGGGCGCGGGCCCGCTGGTCGGCCCGGTGCTCGCCGCCCAGATGGGCTACCTGCCCGGCATGCTCTGGATCCTGGCCGGCGTGGTCCTCGCCGGCGCTGTGCAGGACTTCATGGTCCTGTTCGTGTCGATGCGCCGGGACGGCCGGTCGCTCGGCGAGCTGATCCGGGCCGAGCTCGGGACGATTCCCGGCATCATCGCGCTGTTCGGCACCTTCCTGATCATGGTGATCCTGCTGGCCGTGCTGGCCCTCATCGTGGTCAAGGCGCTCGCCGAGAGCCCCTGGGGCACCTTCACGGTGATGTCGACGATCCCGATCGCCATGCTGATGGGCGTCTATTCCCGCTATATCCGGCCCGGCAAGATCGGCGAGGTCTCGATCCTGGGCTTCGTCCTGCTGATGCTGGCGATCGTGGCCGGCGGCTCGGTGGCGGCGAGCCCGGTCTGGGGACCGGCCTTCACCTTCACGGGCCCGCAGCTCTGCTGGATGCTGATCGGCTACGGCTTCGTCGCCTCGATCCTGCCGGTCTGGCTGCTCCTCGCCCCGCGCGACTACCTGTCGACCTTCCTCAAGATCGGCACCATCGTGGGCCTCGCCCTCGGCATCGCCGTCGTGGCGCCGCACATGCAGATGCCGGCGGTCACCAAGTTCGTCGACGGCACCGGTCCGGTCTGGGCGGGCAGCCTGTTCCCGTTCCTGTTCATCACCATCGCGTGCGGCGCGGTCTCGGGCTTCCACGCCCTGATCTCGTCGGGCACCACCCCGAAGCTGATCGCCAGCGAGGCCGATGCCCGCTTCATCGGCTACGGCGGCATGCTGATGGAATCCTTCGTGGCGATCATGGCGCTGGTCTCG
>NZ_BACT01000772.1:0-2003 GCF_000333255.1 Methylobacterium sp. B1
CTTCTCCGCTCGATGCAGGCCTACGAGAGCGGGCTGAAGGGATCCGACACCCGTCTGGTGATCAGCCCGACCTCGGACTTCTTCCGGTACTTCAGCGACCCGCAGGGCCGGCCCCCGGCCCCGGCGGTCCGCGGGCCGCGCGGACCGGCCGATCCGAGCGCCGCCACCGGGTCCACCACCGGGTCCGCGGCCGGGACGGCACGCTGATCGGGATGCGAGTTGGCGCCCCGGCGTCCGGAGACTACCTTGCAGGAAAACCCGCGGGCCCCCGATCGTCGGTCGAGGCCCGCGGCGCCGGAAACGCGTTCTTGAAGAGGTCGACCATGCACCCCGTCGCGAGCGCCCCCGTGGCGCCCTTCGGCCGCGCCACCGCGCAGCCCCGTTCCCGCGCCCGCGCGCTGATGGCCTCGATCCTGATCGGCGCCTCCGTAGCCGCGGCAGCCCTGCCGGTTCCCGCCCTCGCCAAGGGGCCGGCCTCGCTCGCGGATCTCGCCGAGCAGGTCACCGACGCGGTGGTCAACATCTCCGCCTCCACCACCGTGGAGGCCCGCGGCGGCCGCGCCATGCCGCAGGTCCCCCCGGGCACCCCGTTCGAGGACCTGTTCGAGGAGTTCTTCAACCGGCGCGGCGGCCGCGGCGGCGGCGGCGGTGGTGACGGCGAGGCGCCGCGCGCGCAGCGCAAGTCCAATTCCCTGGGCTCCGGCTTCATCATCGACGCCGCCGGCCTCGTGGTGACGAACAACCACGTCATCGGCGACGCCAACGACATCCAGGTCATCCTGCACGACGGCACCAAGCTCAAGGCCGAGATCGTCGGCAAGGATTCGAAGATCGATCTCGCGGTCCTGCGGGTGAAGCCCCCGGCCGATCACCCGCTGAAGGCGGTGCCGTTCGGCGATTCGGACAAGATGCGCCCGGGCGACTGGGTCATCGCCATCGGCAATCCGTTCGGCCTCGGCGGCTCGGTCTCGGCCGGCATCGTCTCGGCCCGGGGCCGCAACATCGAGTCCGGACCCTACGACAACTACATTCAGACCGACGCGGCCATCAACAAGGGCAATTCCGGCGGTCCGCTGTTCAACATGGACGGCGAGGTGATCGGCATCAACACGGCGATCCTGTCGCCGACCGGCGGCTCGGTGGGCATCGGCTTCGCGGTCCCGTCGGGTACGGCCAAGCCCGTGATCGATCAGCTCCGCGATTTCGGCGAGGTCCGCCGCGGCTGGCTCGGCGTCCGCATCCAGAACGTCGACGACACCACCGCCGAGGCGCTCAACCTCAAGGGCGGGGCGCGGGGCGCCCTGGTGGCCGGCGTCGACGAGAAGGGTCCGGCCAAGACCGCCGGGATCGAGGTCGGCGACGTGATCCTGAAGTTCAACGGTGCGCCGGTGAAGGCCTCCGGCGACCTGCCGCGGATCGTGGCCTCCACCCCCGTGGGTCAGAAGGTCGACGTGGTCGTGGTCCGCAAGGGCGAGGAGGTGACGAAGCCCGTCACCCTCGGCCGCCTGGAGGACAGCGACAAGCCGCAGCTCGCCAACCTGCGCCAGCCGGAGCCCGAGAGCGCCACCCGGCAGGCGCTGGGCCTCAACCTCTCCGGCATGACCGACGAGCTGCGCAAGAAGTTCTCCATCAAGGACACCGTGAAGGGCGTGGTCGTCACCCGGGTCGACCCGAACTCGACGGCGGCCGACAAGCGGATCCAGCCCGGCGAGGTGATCGTCGAGGTCGGCCAGGAGGCGGTGAGCACCCCGGCGGAGGTGACCAAGCGGATCGACGCCCTGAAGAAGGATGGGCGCAAGTCGGTGCTGCTGCTGGTGGCGAGCGCCACAGGCGACGTCCGTTTCGTGGCCGTCGGGCTGGACTGAGCGCTGTCCCACGCGAGATCGAAAGCCGTCGCTTCGCGAGGAGCGGCGGCCTTCCTGCGTTCAGGACACCCGTGGTGCCGCGGCGCGGCACGCCGGTGCCGCGAGGCGCAACGGTTCGCGAACCAACCGGAGATCGAG
>NZ_BACT01000771.1:0-1025 GCF_000333255.1 Methylobacterium sp. B1
TAGCGGAGATGATGTCTCGGCTTCGCGAATACAGAAACTTCTTCGCTCATGAAATATTCTCCCTGAGAAGAGTCGGGGAGGATGACGCGGAGGGATGGACTACGGCGGAAGTCGTCAGGTCTAGTTTGAAGGTATCTCAGCACGCCGTTTCGTCAGACAGGATCAGGAAAACGGTGCTCGACATGATTGTTTGCGACACCTTTTCGCGTGAGATGGCCGAATGGATCGAGACGACCAGTAATGGAAAAACGGCAGATTTGCCCTCGCTTCCGCCATTGCCGGAAAAGCATAAGGGTGAACGCATCAGTATCGAGGAATTCATGAGCCGGCAAAGCTAGCCTTCCAAGCTGGCACGAATAGCTGAAATCTGCAGGTTCTCGTGTAAAACGTCGCGAAAATCGTCTGTTCGAGATCAATAGGTTAGCGGCGCGGTGTAAAACATTTTCATTGCCTCAAACCGGCTTTCCGGACCCGTTCACGTCCCAATTGAGCGCCCCTTCGCCGTTGCACCACGACGCATACATTTGCGCTCCCGACCCCGTGCAGAAGTCACCACGTACCAGCGCGCCAAGCCCATCCTCCTCCGGCCGCTTCGCCCGAACGCAGAAGCGATCGCGCAACGGCCCGAATCCGTCGACATAGGCTCGGGCGCCTGCCGGCAGCGCCGGAGGCGTATTGCCGGCAAGGCGCCCGAAAAGCCGCATCAGGCCGCTGCCGCCGTGGTGCCGGCCAGCACTTCGATGCCGTCGACCACGAGCGTGGCGGCGAGCTTGAGGCCGCCCGCGCTCTCGATCGCCGAGGCGAGCGCTACGAGGCCGCTTTCGAGGTTCGGGAGCGTCGCGCGGTAGGCCGCTTGGGCAACATCGAGGGCGACCGCACCGATGATGTTGACGTCCGCCTTGATGCCCTGCGCCTCGGCCGTGGCGATCAGCGCCTTGGTGATGGCGAACACCTTGTCGGGGCCGCTCATGCCGGTCGTGTCGATCGAGAGCTTCGCCGCGAGGTCTTTCGCTGCTTGGCCGAAT
>NZ_BACT01000770.1:0-1733 GCF_000333255.1 Methylobacterium sp. B1
GCACCGCCGCAGGGCGCGGGCATGACCGGCGGTCAGCTCGCCGGCGGAGACCCGCTCCTGCACGGAGAGCGGCAGGTTGAGCAGCCGGAGCGTGTTGGCCAGATGGCTGCGGCTCTTGCCGAGGATCTCGGCCAGCTCCTTCTGCGTGTACGAGAAATCCTTCATCAGGCGCTCGTAGCCGGACGCCTCCTCGATCGCGTTGAGGTCGGTGCGCTGGACGTTCTCTAGGATGGCGAATTCCAGGGAGCCCCGGTCGTCGATCTCGACCACCACCACCGGCACCTCGTCGAGGCCGGCGCGCTGGGCCGCCCGCCAGCGCCGCTCGCCGGCCACGATCTCGAAGGTGCCGGGCACGTCGCCGATCGGCCGCACAACGATCGGCTGGATGATGCCCCGCTGGCCGATCGAGACCGCGAGCTCCGACAGCTCCGTCTCGGCGAAGCTCCGGCGCGGGTTGCGCGGGTTGGCACGCAGGAACTCGATCGGAACCTTGCGCTGCTCCTCGGCCTTGGCCGACCCACGGCCCGCCTCGTTGAAATCGCCGATCAGCGCCGCGAGCCCGCGCCCCAGTCGAGGCTTCGCCCCCTCCTCCGCCATGATCGCCACCCGTGTCACGCTCCACACTCCCCCTCTTCGAACCGGAGGGGGCTCAAATCAATCAGGCCGCGGCCGGAACCCGGCCCTCGCGCTGGATCACCTCCGAGGCGAGGCGCAGGTAGGCTTGGCTGCCGGCGCATTTCAGGTCGTACAGCAGCGCCGGCTTGCCGTGCGAGGGCGCCTCGGAGATCCGGACGTTGCGCGGGATCACGGTCTCGTAGACCTTGTCGCCCATGAACCCGCGCACATCCGCCACCACCTGGGCGGAGAGGTTGTTGCGCGGGTCGAACATCGTCAGCACGATGCCCTGGATCGTCAGCTTCGGGTTCAGGGCGCCGCGGACCTGCTCGACGGTGCGCAGCAGCTGGCTGAGGCCTTCCAGGGCGAAGAACTCGCATTGCAGCGGCACCAGCACCGCGTCGGCCGCCGCCAGGGCATTGATGGTCAGCAGGTTGAGCGAGGGCGGGCAGTCGATCAGCACGTAGCTGATCCGGCTGAGGCTCGGCGCCTGGGTCAGGCTCTTCAGGACGCTGCGCAGCCGGTGCGCCCGGTCGGGGAGGGTGGCCAGTTCCAGCTCCAGGCCGAGGAGGTCCATGGTCGAGGGCGCCAGGGACAGCCGCGGCACCGCCGTGGGGACCACGGCCTGCGCCAGGGAGGCTTCGCCGGCCATGACCTCGTAGGTCGAGACCCTGCGCTTGGCGCGGTCGATCCCGAGACCCGTGGAGGCGTTGCCCTGCGGATCGAGATCGATCACCAGCACATCCTCGCCGATCGCCGCCAGGGCGGTGCCGAGGTTGATCGCCGTCGTGGTCTTGCCGACGCCGCCCTTCTGGTTGGCGAGCGCCAGAACGCGCAGAGGGCGTCGCATGGATGAATCCATGGACCGGTCGGCGGAATCGCCGAGGATCGCTTCGCTCATCGGTGGCTCGGGGCGGCGAGGGCAGTGACGCGCACGATCCGGGCATCGGAATCGGTCCGGCTCGGCACGAGGTCATTAACGACTGTCCACTGCGCGCCGGCCTGGGTCAATTCGGCTTGTACGTCCCGGCCCTTCGGAAACAGTCCGGGGGTGCCCGTTTTCAACAGAGGCTCGGTCCAGGCGAGGAGCTGCGTCATCGGTGCGAGGGCGCGGGCGC
>NZ_BACT01000769.1:0-1329 GCF_000333255.1 Methylobacterium sp. B1
ACACGCCCGGACGCGGGCCATCAGCTCCTCCTGTGGAAGGGCTTGGTGACGTAGTCGTCGGCACCGGCATCGAAGCCGTCGACCTTGTCGGACCAGCGGTCCCGGGCGGTGAGGATGATCACCGGCGTCTTCACGCCGGCCCGGCGCCACTTCTGGAGCACCGTGACGCCGTCGGCCTTGGGCAGGCCCATGTCGAGGATGATGGCGTCGTAGGGCTCGCTCTCGCCGAGATAGCCGCCCTCCTCGCCGTCATAGGCCTTGTCGGCCACGTAGCCGGCCTCCTCCAGCGCGGCCACGACCTGCCGGTTGATGTCCTTGTCATCCTCGACGACGAGCAGTCGCACGGCTTACCCCCCTCCGACACGGTTGCGGCGCCCGCTCAATACTGTCCCGCCACGGTGCCGGTGCGCGCATCCACGATCACGTGCACGAAATGCCCGTCCCGGCGCAAGGCGGTGAGCATATAGACGAGGCCGCCCTCGTGACGGCAGAGGCTCGCCCGCTGGATCTCGGCCCGGGGGATCACCGTGCGGGCCGCGCGGATCGCCGCCACGGGCGGGATCACCCGCCGCTCGCCGACCTCCTCGCGCAGGTCGGCGGGGGACAGGCAGCTCTCGATGCGCAACGGCGCCTGGCTGGAGACGGCGCCCGTCTGGGGGGCCGGCCCGTCATCCGCCATGGAGCCGAACCCGCCCGCGGCGAGGGCCGCGGCGGTCAGGCTGATGGCGACGAGGGCGATGGCGTAGCGCATTGGCGAACGATGTGCGCCCAGGGCACTGAATGCGTCCTGAATACGTAGCCGTGCGTCAACCCCGGCGGTTGTCGGCGTCGGTCCGGACATTCCCTTCGCGGTTGATCTGGCGGCGGACGGCATCGTGCCGACATGACGGCCGAGGCGGCGCCCGGTTCCACGCCGCGGGCCGCTTCGCACAGGCGCGTCGACCGCTGTCATGGCGACGGAGCCGGGGCGGGCCCGCAGGCCAGGGCGGCGCGGGCCGGCGGGTTGACCCCGCCGGGTCCCGCCGGCGCGGCCAGCGCGCCGCCGCCGGACCCGAGCGTCCAGGCGCGCCGGCCGACCGCACCGCCCTCGTGGACGGCGACCGTCACCGCCGCGGTAGCGGCCAGGGCGAGCCAGGCCCGGTCGAGAACCCTGTCCCAGCGCAGACGCATCTCACGCTCCCGTCAGCAGCTTCCAGAGGGCCCGCAGGGCCGGGACATGCGCGGCGAACCACGCGACCTGATCGGAGAACCAGTGCGCGGCCGCCGCCGCGGCGACGAAGGCGAACACCGTCGCGTGCTCAGCCGCCGCAGGTAGCGGCGCAGCGCCCG
>NZ_BACT01000768.1:0-1287 GCF_000333255.1 Methylobacterium sp. B1
CGATATGTCCTCCCCGCGACAGCCTCGGCCGCCGCCTTGTATACAGATGGTCCGAAGCTTGCTGACGCCGCGGTGGACACCGCCGGGGCTGCCGGCCGGTGGCGCATTCACGGTTCCGGAGATCCGCTTGTCCCGTTCGACCCTGAAGACCCTCGTCCGCGGCGTGGCCACGGGTGCCGTCGCGACGTTCGCTTTCGCGGCGTTGCCCGCGCAGGCCGCGAACGTCTTCCGTTTCGCCTTCCAGGGTGACCTGAAATCCCTCGACCCCTACTCCCTCAAGGAGAGCTTCACCGAGGGCATGCAGCAGGCGGCCTACGAATCCCTCGTCACCCTCGACAAGAACCTGAAATTCGCCCCCGGCCTCGCCGAATCCTGGGAGACGCCCGAGCCGACCCGCTGGCGCTTCCACCTGCGCAAGAACGTGAAGTTCCACGACGGCACGCCGTTTACCGCCGACGACGTGATCTTCTCCGCCCAGCGGGTCCGCGCCCCGGGCTCGAACTTTACCACCAACGTCCCGTCCGACGCCGAGTTCGTGAAGGTCGACGACTTCACCGTCGACATGGTGCTGAAGAAGCCGAACCCCATCGCCATCGCCCAGTTCCCGACCTGGCTGATCATGTCGAAGGCATGGTCCGAGAAGAACGGCGTCGTGCAGCCGACGCCGCCCAACGCCTCCAGCCCGAGCTACGCCACCCTCCACGAGAACGGCACCGGCCCCTTCGTGATCGCCGAGCACCAGCCGGGCGTGAAGACGGTGTTCAAGAAGTTCGACGGCTACTGGGGCAAGGTCGAGTCGAACCTCGACGAGGCGGTGCTGACCACCATCGCCAACCCGGCGACCCGCGTCGCCGCGCTCCTCTCCGGCGAGGTCGACTGGATCGACCCCGTGCCGCTGCAGGACCAGCAGCGGGTGAACGCCAGCGGCACCGCCACCGTGATGGCCGGGCCCGAACTGCGCACGATCTTCCTCGGCATGGACCAGGACCGGGACGAGCTGAAGGATTCGAGCGTCAAGGGCAAGAACCCGTTCAAGGACATCAAGGTCCGCGAGGCCTTCTACCTCGCCATCGACGAGGACACGATCGCCAAGCGGGTCATGCGCGGGCAGGCGGTGCCCTCGGCGCTGATGATCGCCCCGAGCCTCTACGACCGCGGCGCCGAGTTCAAGCGCCCCGCCACCGACCTGAAGAAGGCCAAGGAGCTGATGGCCCAGGCCGGCTACCCGGACGGCTTCTCGCTCACCATGGATTGCCCCAACGACCGCTACGTCAACGACGAGGCGAT
>NZ_BACT01000767.1:0-1087 GCF_000333255.1 Methylobacterium sp. B1
GCCGGGCGCCTCCTACAACCGCACCCAGGAGGCGGTCCGCAAGGTCGAGGAGCACTTGCTGGCCCAGCCCGGCGTCGCCACCGTGACCATGCTCAACGGCTTCTCCTTCTCGGGCCAGGCCCCGAGCACCAGCCAGGCCTTCGTCACCCTCAAGCCCTGGTCCGAGCGCGACGCCAAGAACTCGGCCGCCGCCCTCGTCGCCGGCACCAACGCGGCGCTCGCCAATTACCGCGACGCCACGGTGGACGCCCAGGAACCGCCGCCCGTGGACAATCTCGGCAACGCGGCGGGCTTCTCGTTCCGCCTGCAGGACCGGGCCAACCGCGGCTACGCGGCCCTGCTCTCGGCCCAGGAGCAGCTGCTCAAGCTCGCGCAGCAGAGCCCGATCCTCCAGAAGGTGAAGATCGAGGGCCTGCCGCCGACCCCGCAGGCGGAGCTGGTGATCGACCGCGAGAAGGCGGCGGCCCTGGGCGTGAAGTTCGAGGACATCAACGCCACGATCCAGCTCAACCTCGGCTCGGTCTATCCGAACGACTTCCCCAACCGGGGCAAGATGCAGCGCGTCTACGTGCAGGCCGAGCAGCTCCAGCGCATGAACGCGTCGGACATCCTCAACTACGCGGTCAAGAACGCCGGCGGCACGATGGTGCCGATGTCGTCCTTCGCGGAGCTGAAATGGGGCATGGGGCCGAGCCAGATCGTCGGCTTCAACGGCTACCAGTCGGTGCGCTTCACCGGCGAGCCGAACCCCGGCTACACGTCGGGCGACGCCATCGCCGAGATGGAGCGGCTGATGCTCCAGCTGCCGAAGGGCTTCGGCTACGCCTGGACCGGCCAGTCCTACCAGGAGAAGCAGGCCGGCAGCCAGGCGAGCCTGCTGCTCGCCCTCTCGGTGCTGATCGTGTTCCTGTGCCTCGCCGCGCTCTACGAGAGCTGGGCGATCCCGGTCTCGGTCATGCTGGTAATCCCGCTCGGCGTGATCGGATCCGTGGCGGCCGTCTACCTGCGCGGCATGCCCAACGACGTCTACTTCAAGATCGGGTTGATCACGATCATCGGCCTCTCGGCCAAGAACGCCATCCTGATC
>NZ_BACT01000766.1:0-2839 GCF_000333255.1 Methylobacterium sp. B1
CGCCCAGACGCAGACCGATGAGGACGATCTCCGACACGCCCGCCGTTGCGCGCAGGAACTGGACGGCTCGCCGGATCGCCGCGACGCAGGCCAGGATCCCTCCGGCTTCGGGATCGGCCGAGTCGCCCTCCCCCGGGTAGTCGAAGCGCAAGGTCGGGCAGCCCGCCGCGGCGAGGCCTTCGGCCAGCGAACGCCAGGGTCTGTGCGCGGCCATCTGCTCGAAACCGCAGGTCCCGCAGAGGACGACGCCGCGCCGTCCGGCGGCCGGATGAAGCCACCCGAACAGACCATCGAACGTCACCGGCACCGCGGCGTCGGACTCGACCTCAGGCGTCATGACCGAATTCCACGATCTCGCTGCTGTTGATCGCCCGCACGCTCCCGCGCGGCAGCCGGGCGGCGTCCGCGAAGGCGACGATCCGGCTCGATCCCGGCGCGAGATGGAATCCGCTCTCGACCGGCCACACTCCGGAGGCTTGTACTTGGACGCTGCAGGCGAAGCGCGCGGTGCTGATCCGCAGACCCGGACCCTCCCCGGTCGCGACCGGTTCGGCCCGCAGGCCGACAGCCTCACGGAGGACTGGTCGCAGGCCAGGGAAGTGGAAGCTCTCGGCGATCACGCGGCCGTCGGCATCGCTCAGCCGGGCATGCGCGAGATCGTGGATCCGTGGCCCAAACCGGTAGCTGTCCGTGGTGTCGAAGAATCGGCCGAGAACGGCGGCGGAAGAAAGCGTGAGGGCCGCCCGCGGGCCGGCCGTAAGGACCCGCTCGGCCCGCGCTGCGACCCGCCCCCCGACATCGCACAGGGTCAGCCTCAGCGTCAGGTCCTGGGCCGCTGCCGTCTCGTTGAGGACGTGAACGTGAAGGCCGTCGAGGCCCTCGTCGGTGAGAAGGACCTGGACCGGACGGAAGGCGCGCTTCAGCGCATACCAGGCCGATTTCGGCCTCTGCGTCCAGTCGATGACGCCCCAGCCGGCGCCGGGTCCGAGGTCGCGCAGCATCAGGACGAGGCCGCCGGCCGTCGGCGAGCGCGGACGGCGCCACTCCGCGAAGGTCGCCTCCATCACTTCGGCCACCGCAGCACGGCCGAGTTCGAGGTAGCGGTCCGGATCTTCGACGCGCAGCGCCGCCGGATCGACGCCGTAGAGCAGGGCGACATAATGGTCGCGCACCGTCTCGAAGTCCCAGTCGGCCCCCCGGTCCCGGGGGATGCCGGCCGGCCAGAGCGGATCGGCCGGTCCGGTCGGTCCCGGCGTGCCGGGTTCGGGCGGATTGGCGAAGGCGAGGCATTCGCTGGCGAAGCCAGGTTCTGCCCGGCGGGCATCCTCCAAGGGCCGTCGATAGGCGCCGACGCCAAAATAGTGGGTGCAGCCCCCGCGCGGCGAGAAGGGCAAGTCGCCGCCGGAGGGCGAGTTCGGCACGACGATGAGATCGGGTCGCAGATCCGCCGCGCGCGCCGGCAAAGTCGTCGCGCAGAAGGTGTCGGCCCAGACGGCCCGGGGCGCGCCGAGCATCGCCGCCTGCTGCCAGACTTCGCTGCCCCCGCACAGCACGCAGAGCGACGGCGCGGTCTGCGTCCGCTCGAGAAACCCCGTCAGCTCGCAGTCGAGTTGGGACGCGAAAGCCGGGTCCGCGTGCGGATAGTCGAAATTGGCGAGCATCAGGTCCTGCCAGACCAGAATGCCGAATTCGTCGCACAGATTGTAGAAGTCGGAATCCGGATAGAGCGTCGTACCCGGGACGCGCAGCATGTTCATGCCGGCCGCACGGGCGCGCATAAGCAGCGTTCGGGTCCCGTCGGAGCCCAGCCCGACGAGATCCGGCGGCGTCCAGACGGCGCCCCGGCAGAAGACCGGCACGCCGTTCACCGCCAGCGACAGGCCGTCCTCGAACGGACGGGTGAGCGTCAGGCTTCGGAAGCCGACGCGGCCGAGGTCGAAGCGTGCGCCGTCGACGCGCACCTCGACCGGGTAGAGGTTCGGCACGCCGTGGGTGTGCGGCCACCAGGGCGCGATGCCGGGAAGCGCCAGCGCGCCTGTGAACAGGCCCGGCTCGACCTCGGTCAGAGAAGCCTCACCTCCGCCGCACGCGAGGATGACCGAGTCGGTCCGCCCGTCGATTCGCAGGCGCACGGCCAGGTGGCCGATGTCGCCTTCGAGGGTCGAACGCACATCCGCGGCCGCCATGCGGGGTCGGACCGGCCCGACAGTCAGCGGTCGGAAGGGGCCGACGTGGTCGATCTCCGGGCACCAGCCCGGCATGAAGCCGAGGACGCTGGTTCGCAGATGGCGCAGCGATCCGGGCGTGATCATCCGGGGCCGCCAGCGCCCGCGCTTGGCCGGTCGGTCGAGTTCCTCCCGGAGCGCACGGAAGCAGAGCACCAGCTCGGAGACGCCGCCGAGTTCGACATCGACGGTGGGCGCCTCGAACATGGAGCGGGTGCAGAGGATCGGCGCGCCGTCGAGCCAGACCTCGGCCAGGGTGGCGAGCCCTTCGAATCGAAGCCGAGCCGGGCCCGCCCCGGCGATGCGCGACCGGTACCAGACATCGCGATCGTGGATCGGCTCCGGCGCGGCCTCGCTCCAGCGCCCGGCGGCCCGCAGGGCGGCGGCGGCGGTGCCCGGAACGGTGGCGGGGATCCAGCCGGTCACGGCGTCGAGGTCAGCGGGGCCCGCACAGGCGCCCGGCGGCGTGACGGCGAGCATCCAGGGCCCGAACTGGACCTCCGGCGCACGCTCGTCGACGCAGCGGATGCGGGCCATCGCGGCTCTCAGCGGTCCAGCGCGCGGTCGAGGTCGGCGAAGACGCGGTCGTAGGTCGCCGCGAGGCGGTCGAGACG
>NZ_BACT01000765.1:0-2588 GCF_000333255.1 Methylobacterium sp. B1
CCTCGAGGGCGCAGCACATTCAGAACTGCCAGGGTCAGACCGACGATCTTATCGCCCAGATAGCTCAGCATGGGATCGACTTCCGCGAACGTCGGAGGGGAGGGCGTGTGTCGGTCTGCGGGCCGGTCCCGGCAGGATGTAGTCTACGTCAGCTCGATCACGCCGAGGCGGTCGGTGACCTGGACCGGCACGCGCCTGTCCGCCGGAAGGTTCGCGACGGTGACCGATCCGTCGTCATCGAAGCGATGCAGCCTGACTTGCCGCGGCTGGCGCGACAGACGGATCTCGGCGGGACGCGCGGGCGCATCCGGAAGCGGGATCCGGTTGCGCCGATCCCAGCCGTCGAGGCCGAGCCAGATCGGAATGAGCGTCGCCCCGTCCTGTCGTGCGAACCGTGCGAAGACGAGATCGGGCACTGCAGCGGACAATGTGACGTCGCGATCGGCCGCAACGGCGGCGACCGTGCCGGCATTCGCTCCGAACAGTCGGACGAGGCTGCGAACCGCCCGGAAGGCGGGGGTCGGCCGGCCGTCGTGAGCGAGGAGGCCGAAATGGCTTTCGGGGTCGGCGTCGCCGCGATCGAAGCTGGCGATCAGCTCGTAGAGGTAGGTGCGGCGTACCCCCTGCAGATAGCTCCAGAGCAGCATCCGCGGAAGGTACCGGGCCCGGAGACCGGCCGAGATCGGCAGATGGGCGCCGCCGGTGGCAAGCGCCGTGTGGTAACCATTCTCGGTGGCCAACACCGGAGCATCGCCGAAGACCGGACGGGATGCCGCCATGAAGCGGGCGAGGCTGCCGGCGCCATCGGTTTCCGGGGGCTCCGCGCCGGGATAGGCGTGGATGTTCGCGAAATCGATCACGGCCGCAAGATTCTGCGCCGCTGCGACGTTGCCCTGGATGTAGCTCGGCCCGGCGACCCGGACGGTTCCGGCCCGGGCATCCGCCCGCACGGCGCGGAACAGGGCGGCTTGGTGCGCGGCCGACTGCCCCGCCAAACCGGGCCGCGTCGCCACCGGGGGCTCGTTGCCGCCCTCCGCCACGACAAGTCCCGCGCCAGCCCAGCCTGCGATCTCGGCGAAGCGCTCCGGCGCTACCCGCGGCCCCGGCGTGAGCCCGTCATAGAAGATCAGGCTGAAGCGGTAGCCCCGGCCGGCCAGATCCGCGATCCGTTCGAATTGTCCAGCCGGCTCGTCGCCGGTGAGCACGATATCGTCGCGCAGATGGCGGACGCCGAGATCGTCGAGGGCTTCGATGCAGGCCGCGAAGCGCTCGACATACGGGCTGCCACGATGGCCGAGATGCACGTTCACGCCGATGGAATCGATCAGCGCCTCGCACCGATGCAGCGGCTCCGCCGCCGTGGCACGCCCTGCCGCGAAGGTACCTGCCGCGAAGGCGCCCGTCGCGAGGGATCCCGCTGCCAGGGCGAGCGCCGAACGGCGCGTGAGCCGTGTCATGTCCGGCCCGCCAGGGTGAGGACACGGCAGGGCTTTGCGGAAACCGCCGTGCCGGAGCGCGTCGCCTTCGACCGTTGCACCGCCTGCAGAAGGTCGTGCAGAGCCTCGGCGAGCCGGGCCTGGGCCTCACGGGATCCGAAATTGTGGTCCACGCCCGGAACGACCGTCACGGGCGCGCCGAGGCGGCGGTCCGCCTTCCCGGGCGAGCGTCCCAGGTGGCGGCGGAGCGCCGCAAGACCGGGATCGCCGGCGCTGTAGAGCAGTCGGATCTCTGCACCCCGGCGGCGAAGGGCCGCGATCCGCCGGGCGGGTGATCCGCCGGGCGGGCCGGGGCGTATGGCCCGGCGCATCCGGCGGAACGCGGCATCGATCCCGCGCCGGGCCAGCACCGCGGCGATCGCGCCGATCCGAATCTCGCCGCGGATCAGCCGGCGCCACGTCGCGCCCCGCTTGAGCAGGGCCGCGTAGGTGGAGGCGCTCCCGAAGGTTTGCCGGATGACCTGGTCAAGGTCCTCATCCGGATCCCAGTCGAAACAGTAGAGGTTGAGCAGGAGGGCCCCGTCCACCCGGCTGTCCCGGCAGAGGGCGTGCAAGGCCGCGTAGGCGCCGCTGCAGCCGCCGACGAGCAGGATCGGGCCGCCCGTGCCGGCGATCTCGTCGACGGCCGAGATCACATCGGCGAATCCGTCCGCCGCGAAGAGCGGCTTGCGGCCGTCCGCTCGATCGGCGCTGTCGCCGATGCCCCGCTGATCGAACCGAAACGAGCCGATTCCGTCGGCGGCGAGACGCCGGGCGAGATCGGTGGTCTGGCGTCCCCATCCGGAATGCACGCTCATGCCGGTGGAGACGAACACGATCGTGGGTGCATTCGCGTCGGCCCGGTCCGGGCGGCACCGGATGCCGAACAGGCCCCGGGCGAACCGCACCGGCTCCTCCTCCCAGCCCGACCCGGTCAGATGCGGCGAAGCCAGGGCGCCGACGGCCGTTCCGCTGCGCGTCAGGCCGCTGTCTCCCGCGCCCGCGGTCGCGAAGGCGATGACGCGCGCGAAATCCGCCGCCGGGACATCGGAGAAGATCGGGTCGCAGAGGAGTGCGGCGAGACCCGGGACTCTAGAGGTCCCCCGGGACCGA
>NZ_BACT01000764.1:0-6510 GCF_000333255.1 Methylobacterium sp. B1
CTCTATCGCCTGACGCCGGTCCTCCTCGTGGCCCTCGCGGTCGGGCTGACGGTCAAGCTCGACGTGAGCTTCTTCCAGCATTTCGAGGCGGTCGGGCAGTACCTGCCGAGCATCGGCGGCGGGGCCGGCCTGACGGTGAGCGTCGCGCTTCTCGTGGCCGTGGCGCTGATCACCGCCAAGCTCACGGGCCTCTGGGAGAATGCGCCCTGCCTGCGGCTCGACCGCCCCCTCGTCCTGACGCAGGTCGGCTTCCTGATCGCGGGCCTGCTGTCGCTCACCAACGCCACCGACCCGGCCTATCTCTGGTTCGACACGTGGCGCTTCGTCGGCCTGCTCCTGGTCTCGGTCGCGGTCTCGAACCTGTCGGAATCCGACATCCGGACCCTGGCGCTGGCGATCTGCGCCCTCTGCCTCGTCCAGACCGCGGTGGCGGGGCTGCAATATGTCTCGGGCTCGGAACTCGGCCTCTCGGTGCTGGGCGAGGAACAGATCGTCGAGGAGAACATCAACTTCTCGGCGCAACGCCGCGCCGGTGGCCTGAAGGTCCACCCGAACATCCTGGGCTATTATTACGAGTTCGTCTGGCCCCTTGCCCTGGCGCTGGCCCTCTCCCGCGGCCCGCTGATCCTCCGCCTCGTCGGGGCAGCGGGCGCCGCGTCGGCACTGGTCGGGGTGGTACTGACCCTGTCGCGCGCATCCTGGCTCACCTTCCCGGTCTCCGCCGCGCTCCTGATCCTGCTGGTTTATCGGGACCGTCTGTTCTCCCGGGCGAGTCTGATCGTCTTCGGTCTTCTGGCAATCGTCGGCAGCGTCGCGGCCCTCTATGCCGGTCCGCTGATCTGGGAGCGGCTCACCGCCGACGATGGCGGCTCGGCCGCCCAGCGCGGCCCGCTGAACGCGGCGGCCCTCGCCCTCTTCGAGCAGTTTCCGGTCTTGGGCGTCGGCCTGAACAACTTCGGCAATCAGTTCGCGGTCCTCGACAAGACCGGCCTGTCCCGGCTCGCCGGGCTCTTCGACCGGTCGAACCACGTGGTGCACAACCTGCACATCCTGATCCTCACCGAGGTCGGGATCGTCGGCTACGCGGCCTTCGCGCTGGTCTTCGGGATCGGCATCGCCCGGGGGTTCCGCGCGGCCCGCCGCGCGCCGGTGGGCGATCCCCTCGCGGCGATCGCGGCGGCCTGCGCGGTGGGGCTGATCGCGCATCTGCTGCACGGCCTGGTCGATCCGGGCTTCCGCCTGAATCTCGGCATCGCCGAGTTGCTCTACACCGGCCTCGGACTGATCGCCGGGGTGCGTGCCGCCCAGCGGCAAAGGGCCGTTCAGGCGCGCCGGCCGGTCGGGCCGCCAGAATCGACAGGCGCGACACGCGCCCTCCCCGTTCAACGGAGAGGAACCGCGTCCCCCCTCGCCAGCGCCCCGGGAGCGCCCGCGTCCAGGACCGGCCATACCCCCTTCACACGTGGAGACCGATCATGAGCGCCGTCAGCCTCAGCGTCCTGATCGTCACCTACAACGCCGGTCGGGACATCGCGACCTGCCTGGAACTGCTGGCCTCGAGCCGGATCGACCGCCCCTACGAGGTGATCCTCGTCGACAACGCCTCGACCGACGGCACGCCGGAGCGCGTCGCGAAGGCTTTCCCCTGGGTGCGGGTGATCGCCGAGCGCACCAACCACGGCTTCGCGGGCGGCAACGCCGTTGCCCTGGAGCACGCGCGCGGCGAGGCGATCCTGCTCCTCAATCCCGACGCGTTCCTGCGCGACCCGGAGGCCCTGACCGGTCTTCTGGCCCATCTCGACGCGCATCCGGACGTCGGCGCCGTCGGCCCGCGGCTGACCTTTCCGGACGGGACGCATCAGGTCGGCGATGCCGGCTACGAGCCGCGCCCGCTCTCGATCCTGGTGCACGCCGCCGGCCTGTCGGGCCGCCTCGGCCGGCGTGGCCTCTATCTCGCCAGCCGGCAGGCCCGCGGCACCGGAGCCCTCGACGTGGACTGGATCTGCGGCGCCTGCCTGCTCCTGCGCCGGTCGGCGATCGCCGCCATCGGCGGTCTGCACAGCCCGATGTTCCTCTACGGCGAGGACGTGGATTGGGGATGCCGCCTGCGCGATGCCGGCTGGCGCGTCGCCTACCTTCCGGGGATTGCCGTTCTCCATCTCCAAGGGGGCTCGGGAGGCACCCGCTCGCCCCGCTGGCTCGACGGGCTGGCGACCATCTACAGCCTGCGCAACGCCGGCCGGCGCCTCTCGTCGCCGGCCTTCTTCTCGGCCCCGCTGCGGCTCGGCTTCACCCTGCGCGCCCTGGCCTACGGATTCGCGGCCCGGCTGCGCGGGCAGCCGGACCTCGCCCGAAAGGCCGAGGACATGCGCAGATTTGCCAGCCATCTGCGCAGTCTTCGCCTCTGACCGGACCGTCTCTCACGGTCGCTTACGAATGAACACCATGTGGTAGCCCTTGAACGGGCCCGGCGTGAGCCGGAACAGCAGCTCCCAGAACTTGCCCAGGACGATGTTCTCGCCATGATAGAACGGCTGCCCGTCGAAACTGTAGGTGAAGTGCTCGAACCGATCAGTTGGGAAAAGCCGCTTCCGCGCCGCCTCCGTGTTCATCGTGTAGAGCGGCACGAACGAGTCGATCTCGACCCGCCGGGGCTCGACGAGGCGCAGCACCCGGGCGTGCAGCCGCTTCGGGATGAGCCGTGCCCCGATCCCGACATAGCCCCAGCGGTTGGGCGTCCAGGCGCAGAGCCAGCCGCCCGGGGCGAGAACCCGGCCGAGTTCCGCCGCGGTGGGCTCGGGATGCTCGATGTGTTCGAGGACCGAGAAGGCCGAGATCAGGTCGAAGCTCCCGTCCGGGAATGGCAGCATCCCGTCGTGACCGATCAGCCGGACCTCGTCGGCCGACTTGTTGCCGAGAACCGCCTCGTCGACGTCGCAGGCGACCACGTGGGCGCAGCGCCCGCGGAAGTCGCCGAGGTGCCGGCGCAATGGGACCGGATCATCGCTCCACTTGCCGCGTCCCGCGCCGAACTCCATCACCCGCATGTCCGGGCGGAGCAACGCGTTGACGCGCACGATGTACTCCATCCGGTGGTCGTGCCGGGAGTAGCCTCCGGCTCCCATCTCCCGGAACAGACGCTGTTCGACCGTGACCATGCCTCAGACTCCTCTGAACGTGTCGCGCCCACGGCGCATGTGAAGGCGGGGGAGCCGGGCGGGCGCCCGGCGGTGGCGATCCTCGGCACACGCGGGGTGCCGGCGGCGCATGGGGGGTTCGAGACCCTGGCGGAGCGGCTCGCGCTCGAACTCGTGGCCCGGGGCTGGCGGGTCGAGGTCTACTGCCAGGTGCGCGAGCCGGCCCCGCCGACGGTGTGGCGTGGGATCCTGCTGATCCCGGTCGCGGTCCGGGGCGACGGTGCCGTCTCGACGATCGTGTTCGACCTGAAATGCACCCTGCGGGCGGCCTTCCGGCCCGCCCTGCCCCTCGTGCTCGGCTACAACACCGCGGCGTTCTCGCTGCTCTACCGGCTGACGGCCAAGCGCAGCGTCATGAACATGGACGGCATCGAGTGGAAGCGCGACCGCTGGTCGAAGCCCGCCAAGGCCTGGTTCTGGCTGAACGAGCGCCTCGGCAGCCTGTTCTCGACGCACCTCGTGGCGGACCACCCGGAGATCGCCAAGCACCTCGCCCGCGGGACCTCGGCCGCCCGGATCACCACCATCGCGTATGGCGCCGACCCGGTTCTGGAAGCCTCGACCGAGCCGCTGGCGAAGTTCGGCCTGCGCCCCCGCGATTACGGACTGCTGATCGCCCGGGTGGTGCCGGAGAACCTCGTGCTCCAGGTCGTCCGGGCCTGGAGCGAGGTGCGCCCGGGCCTGCCGCTGCTCGTGCTGGGCAAGCTCGCGGAGTCCGACCCGTATCACCGCGCCGTCCGGGCGGCGGGCGGACCGGACGTGATCTTCGCCGGCGCGATCTACGAGGCCGAGCGCGTGGCCGCGCTCCGCTTTCACGCCCGCTTCCACATCCACGGCCACACGGTGGGCGGGACGAACCCCTCGCTGGTCGAGGCCCTGGGGGCGGGCTCGCCGATCCTCGCCCACGACAACCCATTCAACCGGTGGGTGGCGGGGCCGCAGGCGCTCTATTTCGGCGACGAGACCGAGTTGCGGCGGGGCATCCTGAGCCTGGTGCGGGCCGGGCCGGGCCGCCTCGACGTCATGGGCGCCGCCTCCCGTCGCCGGCACGCCGAGGCCTTCACGTGGCGCGTCATCTTCGACGCCTACGAGCGCGTCCTGCGCCGCCAGATCGCGCCCGCACGAGCCGGCCGCGGCGCGCTGCGGGCGGTCCGCGGGGAGCACGGGCGCGCGTGACAGGCGCCGCGGCCCTGCGCGGCCGGGTCTAGCGCCCATGAATCGTCCCCTGGGAGCGCCGCGGGCCGCGAACCTGCCGCTGGGCGATCATCGTCACGGTGCCCGCCGGCACATCCCGAAGACTGCAGACCGCGATGCCGACCGTCGCGCCCGCGCCGATGGCGACCGATCCCTGGATGGCGGCGTGCGCGCCGACGATCGCGCCGTCCCCGAGATCAGGACCGTCGGCGGGAAACGGCTGGTCCGGAAGGACCCAGTCCCGCGGTCCGACCAATGTCCCGGGCAGCAGAGTCAGGTCGGCCCCGGCCGTCGCGCAGAAGGCGACCCGCGCCGGATGCGGCACGAACAGGCCCGGCCCCACGCGCGAGCCCGGATGCAGGCTGGCCCCCGTGAGACGCAGCGACAGGTCCGCCACGAGGGCGGCCGAGCGGCGCCAGCCCCTTCCGTGCAGCAGATGCGCGGTTCGATGCAGGATCGCCACCTGCATGGCCGGAAGCAGGAGGTGCATCAGGCGCCGGAGCCGGGCGGTCGGCTTCCCCCCCGTGGTCTGGCGCAGGATGCGGGCGAAGTCGGCCGCCAGGAGGCGCCGCATCCCCGACAGGGTGCCATGGTCCGACATCGCGTTCCTCATGGCGCGACGTTCCGGCCGGGGAGCGGGCGCCAGGGTTGCGGCATGATCTCCTCGTCGGCCTCGACGGACTTCAGGGTGATGGTCCGCGGCCCGATCCGGGCGCGGTCCCCGACATGCACGGCGCCGAGGACGATGGCGCCCGCCTCCAGCATCACGTCGTCGCCCAGCACCGGAAGGCCCGGGCCGCCGCCGATATCCTGGTCCGGCTCCTTCAGCAGGCCGCCGATGGAGGCCTGGATGCCGAAGGCGGCGTCGCGGCCCACGGCGCCGGCGATCACGGTCCCATAGGGCTGCGGCAGGAACAGGCCGCCGGCGATCCGGCTGGAGGGCGGGATGTCGGCGCCGGTCCACCAGCCGTTCACGAGCCACAGCAGCCACGCCGCCATCCGCCAGCCGCGCTCATGGGCATAGCGGGACAGGCGGTAGAGCCAGATCGCGTGGTAGCCCCGGCGGAAGGCCGCCGGCCCGCAACCGCGGCGGCGCCAATGATCCCGATCGGCGGCCAGGGCGGCCCGCACCTCCCCCCATCGGAGGCGCCGTCCCGGCTCCGCTTCTGATCGGCGCGAGAGACACAGGTCCGACCCAGCGGCTGTCTCGGACATACGCAGTCCTCCGGTTTTGCCAACGCGATAACTCTGCAACCATAAATTGAGACACCGGTTGCAAGCCATACGCAGCCTGCCACGATGCAATCGTAGGTCGCAGTTTTCAGTCAGACGTCACCGAGAGATGATCCGCTTGGTAAACCGATTGTCGGGGCGCGGACGGGCCGGCGGGCTCCGTTATGGTGCGAATCTGCTCGGGCAGGCTGCCGGCCGCGGCGTCTACCTTGCGGCAGGCCTCGCAGCCTTCGTGATGGTCGGGCACATGGCCGGGCCGGCGGCCCTCGGTCGCTACGGCCTCGCCCTGGCGATCCTCGCGGTGGCGCTGATCGCGGCGGATTTCGGCACGACCCTGACCTTCGGGGCGCGCCTCGGTGCGATCGAACCCGAGATGCGGGCGGCCGAGTTCGGCCGAATGCTGTCGGCGCGGCTCGTCCTCGGCCTCGGGACCGGCGCGGCGCTGCTCTGCATTCTGCCGATGCTGCCGGACGCCATCCAGCCCGCGCTGGCGCTGGCCGCCCTGCTGATGCCCCTCGCGGCCGCCCGCTTCCTCGACGCCCTGTTCCAGGTCTGCGGGCGGCCCGGCTGGTCCGTCTGGCCGGCGCTCGCCAACGCCGTCATTCTGATCGGCGGGACCGCTCTCGCGCTCCGGTTGCAGCTTCCGGAGGCGGCCCTGAGCCTTGTGGCGGTCGGCGCCGGCATCGCCTACGGCGCCGTGGGACTGGCGCTCGCGCTGCGCCTCGTGCCCGCCCGCCTCGCTCCCCTGCCGCAGGCCCTGGCGACCATCCGGGCCGCGGCGGGCGTGGGCGTCGCGAATGCCCTCGGTTCGCTCAACGGCCCGATCAGCCTCATGATGCTTGCTGCCTTCGCGGGGGCGGCCGAGCTCGGCCAGTTCAGGCCGGGT
>NZ_BACT01000763.1:0-1986 GCF_000333255.1 Methylobacterium sp. B1
CCCCGTCGAGTTGCGCCGGCGTCGCCTGGGCACCCATTGCCCGGGCCAAGTTGGGGGCGCTCTGTCCGGAGGCGTCGCGCCGGTCCCGGTCGGCGCCGTGGCGGAAGAGCAGGTCGACCATCTCGGTGCGGTCGAACATCGCCGCCGTCATCAGGGCCGTGCGGGTGCCGTCGCCGGTCCCGTCCACCCTGGCCCCGTGCTGGAGCAGGAGCTGCGCGATCGCGAGATCGTTCTTGAAGGCCGCGCCGGCGAGGGGCGTCTGGCCACGGTCATTGGCGAGTTCCGGGTCGCCGCCGGCCTCCAGGATCACCCGCGTGGCGTCCGCCTGGCCGTTATAGGCGGCCAGCATCAGCAGGCTGTCGCCCTTGTCGTTGCGCAGGTTCGCCGGCAGCCCCTGCCCGAACAGGTCGGCGAGATCCTCCGAATGGCCCAGCCGCGCGTACTGGAAGACGGCGGCACGGGTGGCGCGCAAGCGTCCGGCCGCTGCGATCCTGGCCTTGACCCCGAACGTTGCAACCTCGCGGCGGTTGAGCCTGCTCTGGGGTGCGCACAGCGTCCTGACGGAGGATGTCGACAGCTACGAGGAAATGACCACGAAGGCCCGCCACCATGCGCAGGACGAGGGCTTCGCCAAGCCGAACGACATCATCGTGGTCACCGCCGGCATCCCGTTCCATTCGGCCGGCAACACCAACAACATCCGCCTGATGCAGATCTGAGCCGGCCGATCGGAAGCATGATCTGGAACGCGGCCCACATCTCACCCGTTGATAAGAAGCTGCGCCATTTGGGCGCGATAACGGAGGGCCGAGCCATGAACCTGATCGGACGCATCGTCACCAAGATCCTCGGCAACGAGAACCGTCCCGTGTACCGCGACGACCGGAACGCCAGCTCGGCGACCCCGCTCGGCCGCCTCGTGACGAAGATCCTGGGCAAATAAATAAGAGGTCGGCAGGACCGGGCCTGCCCCGGCAATCCGGCTCCCGGACCTGTGACATCGTCCACCGCGCGCCCTGCCGGGCGCGCGGAAAAACCTGTTCGATCAGTGCGCCACGACGCTCGCGGTCTCTCTGAGGACCGGCGAAGCCGGAACCGTGTGCTGCCAGAAGGTGCCGGTCCGGCCCTTCTCAAGGCCCGCATCGTAGAGCGCGCGCATGTAGGCGGTGTCGAAGCCCTTGGCGGCCGAGGCCTTGGGGCCGTTCTCGTCGATGTATGTCAGGTTGAAGCCGATGCCGTTGGCGCGCGCGAGCGCGTAGGTCGCGGTGAGCGTGGCCCGGGAGCGCGCCCGGCTCGCCGTCGTGAATGAACGCTCGACGATCGAGAGCGTGTTGTCCTTCGTGACCTCGAAATCGGGCTCGAGACGGCCGTTGATCACCACGTAGATCTCGGCCTTGCCGCCCGTACGGATCCGTCCGTCGCGCAACAGGAGGCTCTGCGGCAGGGTGAAGACCGGCGTCACCACCGAGCCGTCCACATGCATCTCCTGGAAACGCGTGTCGCCGGCTGAAACGTCGATGAACTGGGGCGGGAACACCGCCGGAATGCTGGCCGAGGCCGCCAACACGTCGCGGAACAGCTCCCGGGCGTTCGGCACGCCGCTCGCCGCGATGGCGCCCATGTTCCAGATCACCGCCCGCTGGGAATCGAGGTTCGTCGTCACCACGAGGAGGCGCCGCCCCTTGGCATGCTCCTCGGCAACCGCCTTGAGGAGATCCGCCGTGACGTAGCGGTCGATCAGGCTGCGCAGGCGTCCGTCACCGAACAATCCGGAGCCGAACAGCACGTTTGCCAGGGTGGGCGAGGCCACCAGCTCACCCGCGACGCCGCTGGTGTAGAACTCGGTCAGATAGGGATCGTAGGCCGGTCCCAGAAAGGCGAAGGGGGCGATCAGCGCGCCGGTCGAGACACCGGACACCAGGGTGAANTCCGGGCGCTTTGCCGNAGCNNNGTCAGCGTTGAGCACGCCCGCCCCGTAGGCGCCGT
>NZ_BACT01000762.1:0-3705 GCF_000333255.1 Methylobacterium sp. B1
GGCAACGTCGTCGAGGGCGAAGGTCAGCCCGAGGCCACCGCCTTCCACATCCATGCCGAGTTGCACCGGCTGAAGCCCCGCGCCCGGGCGGCGTTCCACACCCACATGCCCTATTCGACGGCCCTCGCCATGCTGGAGGGCGAGCCGCTGCTATGGGCGGGCCAGACGGCCCTGCGCTTCTACGGCCGGATCGCCGTGGACGAGGATTACAACGGGCTGGCGCTCGACGCGTCCGAGGGCCGGCGGATCGCCGAGAGCGCCGGCGAGGCGGACGTGGTGTTCCTGAAGAACCACGGCGTGATGGTGCTGGGCGAGACCATCGCGGAGGCTTGGGACGATCTCTACTATCTGGAGCGCGCCGCGCAGGCGCAGGTCCTGGCCATGAGCACGGGGCGCACGCTCAAGACCGTGCCCGAGGCGATCGTCAAGCACGTGGCGGCCCAGGAGGCGGCGGGACGCGCCGAGAGTGCGCGGCTGCACCTGGAGAGCGTCAAGCGGGTGCTGGCCCGGGACGAGCCCGCCTTCCTGGCGTAGACGCCACTCAGGGCGTCGCCCGGACCCGGTCCAGCAGCGTGGCGTCGGCATAGCCGTCCGCCGGCAATCCGATCGACCCCTGGAAGGCGCGCAGCGCCGCCCGCGTCTTGGGGCCGATTTTGCCGTCGACCCCGCCGGTGGCGAAGCCGCGCTCCGTGAGCCGGGTCTGCAGATCGCGCCGCTCGTCGGCCGTGAGCGGCCGGTCGCCCCGCGGCCAGTCGTGCACCAGGCCCGGGTCGCCGCTCAGGCGATCCGACAGGAGCGCGACGGTGAGCGCGTAGGCCAGGGCCGTGTTGTAGCGCAGGATCACCGCGAAGTTCGGCTGCAGCAGGAAGGCGGGGCCGCGGATTCCGGCGGGCAGGATCAGGGTCGCCGCGGCCTCGTCCGGCATCGCGCGGTCACGCGCAGGCTTCACGCCGAGCGCCCGCCATGCCGCGATGGTGCGGACCGTCGTCTCGTCGGCGAGGGCCGCATCGAAATTCTCGGGCAGCGCCGCCTCGGCGCCCCAGCCCGCCCCGGGCTTCCAGCCGTGGGTGATGAGGTAATGAGCCGTCGACGCGAGCGCATCCGGCACCGAGGTCCAGATGTCGCGTCGTCCGTCGCCGTCGAAATCCACCGCCTCGCGCTGGTAGACGCTGGGCATGAACTGCGTGTGCCCCATGGCGCCGGCCCAGGATCCGGTGAGCCCCGCTTGCATCCGGTCGAGGGGCGCCTGGTTCCAGGCCAGGATCTGGAGCGCTGCCGTCAGTTCGTCGCGCCAGTAGGTGGCGCGATTGGGATCACTGCAGCCGAGCGTCGCCAGCGAGCGGACGACCGGCTTCACCACTGCCGCGTTTTCGAGCACCGCGCCGTAGCTCGATTCCACGCCCCAGAACGCCACCAGGATGTGGCGGTCGACCCCGTACCGGGCCTCGATGGCCGCGAGCGTGTCGGCGTGCTCGGCGAGCTTGCGCTGACCGGCCTCGATGCGGGCCGGCGTGACGCTGGCCTCGATGTAGTCCCAGATCGGCCGGACGAACTCCCCCTGGCTCTGCGTTGCGGCGAGCACGTCCGGATCGGGCGTCAGGGTGGCGAGCTGCGCCTCGGCGAGGCTCTGCGGCACGGCCCGCGCCGTGACCCAGGCGATCAGATCGGCCCGGCAGGTCTCGAAGGGCTGGGGCGTGGCCGGCGGGAATTGGTCCGGCCCCGCGGCGGCGAGCGTCGGCGCCACCAGACCGATCAGAAGTGAGGCTCCGGTCGTCAGGACCGTCCGCAGGGGGCCGCTCCAGGTCGCGGGCCGCATCGGCGCAGCGCGATCGTCCATGGGCATCTCCGGTGATCCAGATGCGCGCGACGTAGCACACCGAGCCCGCGACGGCACCTTCAACGGGGACTCGCCGCGACGGCGGCTCCGCCCCAAGTCGCGTCACGTCAGCCCGAACGCCAGGAGACCGAACCGTGCAACGTGCTTATCTCACGGCGATCGGTGCGGCCCTTCTGGCCGCCGGACCAGCCAGTGCCCTGGAAGTCACCCGCAGCCGCGACATCCCGGCCCCGCCGGCTGCCTTCTGGGCCCTGATCGGCGATTTCTGCGCGATCCAGAACTGGCACCCGCAGGTCCAGCGCTGCATCCTGTCGGGCGAGGACGACGACGACGGCATCCGCGCGCAGATCCGCGGCCTCGTCGTCAAGGGCGGCCTGGGCACGATCGCGGAAGTCGAGACCGCGCGCGACGAGACAGGCATGAGCTACAGCTACAGCTTCATCCAGGGCCCCCTGCCGGTGCGCGCCTACAACGCGACACTGGCGGTCCGCCCCAACGGTGAAGGGTCCACGGTGATCTGGAGCGCGACCTTCGACGCCGAGGGCATGAGCGACGCCGACGCGGTCGCCGACATCACCGGCGTGTTCGACGCCGGGCTTGCCGGGATCGCCCGGGAGACAGCCAGATAGGCGCCGGCCGAATCAGTCCGCCGCGCCAAACATCGCCTGGCCGGAGCCGCGGCGGTGCCGGGCACTGTTATGTGCGGCGGCGGCGCGACCGAGCGCCCGGCTCGATTCCCAGAGACAGCCCCAGGAGGGCGAGACCCGCATGCGCCGTCACCGCCACGCCAAGATCGTCGCCACCGTCGGTCCCGCCAGCTCCACGCCGGACCAGCTCCGCGCCCTGTTCCTCGCCGGCGTCGACACGTTCCGGTTGAACTTCAGCCACGGCGTCCAGGCGGATCACGCCAAGGTCCACGCGGCGATCCGCGACCTGGAGAAGGAGGTGGGCCGGCCGATCGGCATCCTGCAGGATCTCCAGGGACCGAAGATCCGGATCGGCACGCTTCAGGGCGGCCGGCTCGATCTTCAGGCCGGGGAGACGGTGCGCTTCGTCCTTGAGGGCGCCGACGGTGACAAGCAGGCGATCCCGCTGCACCACCCGGAGATCTTCGACGCCGTCGTGCCGGGCCAGGAACTCCTCATCGACGACGGGCGGGTGCGGGTGCGGGTCACAGGGCCCGAGCGGACTTCCATCACCGCCGAGGTGATCACCGGCGGACCGATCTCGAACCGCAAGGGCGTGAACCTGCCGGGCACCCTGCTGGATCTCTCGCCGCTCACCGAGAAGGACCGGGCCGACCTCGCCTTCGGGCTGGATCTCGGCGTCGACTGGGTCGCCCTGTCCTTCGTTCAGAAGCCCTCCGACGTGATCGAGGCGCGGGGCATCATCGGCGACCGCGCCGGCATCATGTCGAAGATCGAGAAGCCGCAGGCGCTGGACCGGATCGACGACATCATCCGGCTCTCCGATGCCGTGATGGTTGCCCGCGGCGATCTCGGTGTCGAGATCCCGCACGAGGATGTGCCGGCGCGCCAGAAGGAGCTGATCCGAGCCTGCCGGCTGGCCGTGAAGCCCGTGGTCGTGGCGACCCAGATGCTCGACTCCATGGTCAACGCCCCGGCGCCGACCCGGGCCGAGGCGTCGGACGTCGCCACCGCCATCTATGACGGCGCCGACGCGGTGATGCTCTCGGCGGAATCGGCGACCGGCCGCTACCCGGTCGAGGCGGTGGCGATGATGGACCGGATCGCCCAGCCGCGGCTCGCGCGCAGGCGCTGCCAACCCGAGCGGATCCGGACAGCGACTGGCGCCGGCTCTGTCAGTGCGGAATGCGCCATGGTCTCGCCTCCGGCAGCCGCGTTCAG
>NZ_BACT01000761.1:0-2483 GCF_000333255.1 Methylobacterium sp. B1
GCCCTATGAGACCCGATCGGCACGCGGAGCGGCGGCGATGACCAGCGTGGACCTGAATTCCGACCTCGGCGAGGGCTACGGCGCCTATGCCTGCGGCGACGACGCGGCGATCCTCGGGATCGTCACCTCGGCCAACGTCGCCTGCGGCCTCCATGCGGGCGACCCCGAGATCATGGCCCGGACCTTCGCGCTGGCGAAGGCGCGCGGCGTCGCGGTCGGCGCCCATCCGGGCTTCCCCGACCTCTGGGGCTTCGGGCGGCGGCGGATGCCGTTCAGCCCGGACGAGATCGAGCGGCTCGTCGCCTACCAGATCGGCGCCGCCCAGGCGCTGGCCGCCTATGCCGGCCACCGCATCACCTACGTGAAGGCGCACGGGGCGCTGGCCAACGTCGCCGCCGAGGAGCGGCCGGTGGCCGACGCCATCGCCCGGGCCGTCCGTGCCGTGGACCGCGACCTCGCGCTGCTCGCCATCGCGCTGACCGCCCAGGTGCCGGCGGGCGAGGCCTGCGGCCTCGACGTGCATCAGGAGATCTTCGCCGATCGCGGCTACACGCCGACCGGGCTCCTGATCCCGCGCAGCCAGCCCGGCGCGATGATCACCGATGCCGGCGAGGCGGCCGACCGGGTCCTGCGCATGGTCGAGGCGGGCGCGATCCTCACGGCGGACGGCCGGACGCTGCCGACGCCGATCCGCTCGATCTGCGTCCACGGCGATTCCGCCCACGCCGTCGTCACGGCCCGCGCGGTGCGGACCCTACTGGAGGGCGCGGGCGTCACGCTGGCGCCGTTCCGGCCGTGAGCGCGGTCGCGGAGCCCCGGCTTCTCGACGCCGGCGAGGCGGCCCTCGTGGTCGAGTTCGGCAGCACGGTCGACCCGGCGATCAGCGACCGGGTCCTGGCGCTGGACGACGCCCTCGGGGCGGATCCGCCCGAGGGGCTGCGGGAGCGCGTGCCGACCTACCGCTCCCTGATGCTGCACTATGATCCGCTGGTGCTCGACCGCGCGACGCTCGCCGAACGGGTCCGGGCGCTGGTGTCGGGCGCGACCGCGCGCGCGTCCAGTCCGACCCTGTGGACCCTGCCCTGCTGCTACGCTTCTCCGCATGGCGAGGACATCGCGCAGGTCGCCGAGCGCAGCGGGCTGTCGCCGGAGGCGGTGGTGTCGACCCATTCGGCCACGACGTTCCGGGTCTACATGTACGGCTTCGCGCCGGGCTTCGCCTATCTCGGCGGCCTGCCGGAGGCCCTGGCGGTGCCCCGGCGCGCGAGCCCGCGGCCGCCGCATCCGCGCAACGCCGTCATGATCGGCGGGGGTCTCGCCGCGGTGGCGACCGTGCCGATGCCGACCGGCTGGTACGTGCTCGGCGCGACGCCGGCCCGTCTCTACGCGCCCGAGCGCGACCCGAGCTTCTTCGTCGCCGCAGGTGACCAGATCCGCTTCGAACCAGTGGATTCCGCGACCTTCGACGCCCTGACAGCCCGGGAGGCGGCAGGCGAGCCGGTGGCCCGGCGCGGGGAGCCCCACTGATGCCCGCCCTCGTCATCGAGTCCGCCGGACCCGGCGTAACCCTGCAGGGACGGGGGCGGGCACGGCTACCTGCGCTACGGCATCACGGCCGCGGGTCCCATGGACCCGCTGATGCACGCCGCCGCCAACCGGGCGGCATCGAACGCCCTCGACGCCACCGCCGTCGAGATCTCCACCGGCGGCGTCACCGTCTCGGCGGAGGACGGACCCGTCGGGATCACCCTGCTCGCGCCGGGTTTCCGCGTCGCGCTGGACGGGGTGCCGTTGCCCGATACGGTCGCGCTCACCCTGGAACCCGGCCAGAGGCTCGTCGTGCGGGCCGGCGATGCGGGCGCCTGGGGCTATCTGGCGGTCGCTGGGCGGCTCGACGTGGCGCCGGTCCTCGGATCGGCGGCGACCCATACCCGCTCGGGGCTCGGCGGCCTCGACGGGCGCGGCCTCGCTGCGGGCGACCGCCTGCCCGTCGCCGAGGGCCGGACCCTGGACGGGGCGCCGCAGCGGCTCGTCGCCCCCTGGCTCGACCGCGACGGCCGGGTGATCCGGGTGGTGCTGGGCCCGCAGGACGATTATTTCGCCCCCGACCAGATCGAGGCCTTCCTGGCGGGTCCCTGGACGGTCTCGCCGCGGGGCGACCGGATGGCCTGCTTCGTCGACGGCACGCCGCTCAAGCACGCCAAGGGGCACGACATCGTCTCCGACGGCGTCGCCATGGGGGCGATCCAGGTCCCCGGCAACGGCCTGCCGATCATCCTGATGGCCGATCGGCAATCCACCGGCGGCTACCCGAAGATCGCCACGGTCATCGGGCCGGATCTCGGGCGGCTGGCGCAGGTCCGGGGCGGGGCGCGCCTGTCGTTCCGGCGCGTGTTGGTGGAGGAGGCGGTCGCGGCCCGGCGCGCCAAGCCCGATCTCCTGCGCGAGCCGTGCCCCCCGAGCCGGTCATCCGCACGGGATTT
>NZ_BACT01000760.1:0-1793 GCF_000333255.1 Methylobacterium sp. B1
GCGGTGCCGGTGACCCAGGCGATGTGCAGAACCGGCCAGAAGAGGAGGAGCCCCAGCAGGGCGACGGGCCGCATCCCGTTCGGGCGCTCGCGGTCGAGGGCGAGGCGGCGGCGCCAGCCGGTCCGGTCGCGCCACCAGGCCGCACCCACCACCAGAACGGCGAGGAACACCTGACGCAGGACGTCGGTGGCGAAGGCACGGTGGGTCAGCTCCACCGCACCGAGGAACGGGCGCCGCTCCGGCGGCAGGAACGGATCGATCCCGCTCCACAGATCGAACCCGACGCGCACGACAGCCAGCGCGAGCAGGCTCGCGGCGCCGAGATAGAGGACGACGAGCGCGACCAGCCCGCCGAGATGCCAGGCCGCCGACCAGATGCCGGGACGAGGGGCGTCGGCCACCGCGCCGGAAGGCGACTGCGCGCTTCCGGCAACAGCCTCACCCGGAGGCTCCAAATGAGACGGCGGCGCGACACGATCGGGCTTCAAAACCGGACCGATCCCCTCTATATCTTGGGAGCCGGTCGCGAGGCCGGCTATGGCGATAAACGTTCTTCGCAATAAACCTATCGGACCCGGGGGCGGTACCCGGCGCCTCCACCCGAGCCCAGGACATGCTGCCGCAAGGCGCGTGATCTTAGCCTGGGCTTTGGCGGGGGCGAAATAGGATCGACGAGGGCGTAAAGGTTGGACTTTCGCTCGGCATGGTTCCGCCGTTATCGGGCCTTTGCAATAGTTGCCAACGACAACTTTGCTCCGGTGGCGGTGGCCGCGTAAGCGGTCCCCAATACCGACCTAAAGTCCTAGCGGGTAGCACCGTATAGGCGGGGTTCGGAGGCACCTGGCAACAGAAGCCTCCACTTCCAATCCTCGGTCCAGCCATCCGCGGCGGGGCGCCGGGCAGACCGGGCGAGAGCGCAACCGCAGATGGCAGACGACCTCATCCGCTACGATCTACTGGTACAGGACGCCCTGCGCGGCGTGGTCCGCAAGGTGCTGACCGACGCGGCCCGCGAGGGCCTGATGGGCGAGCATCACTTCTACGTCTCGTTCCGGACGGAAGCGCCCGGCGTGCGGATCTCGCAGGCCCTGCGGGAGAAGTACCCGCAGGACATGACGATCGTCCTGCAGCACCAGTTCTGGGATCTCAACGTCACCGAGCACGCCTTCGAAGTCGGCCTGTCCTTCTCGGGGGTGCCGGAGCGGCTGCTGGTGCCGTTCGACGCCCTGTCGGGCTTCTTCGATCCCTCCGTGCAGTTCGGCCTGAAGTTCGATCTCAGCGAAGCCGGCGAGACCCCCGAGGAGGCGAACGCCGCCCCGGCGGCCAAGCCCGGCCCGCGCGGGGCCGGTTCGGAACCCGGCGAGGTGCGGCCCAAGAGCGCCGGTCTCGCCACGATCGGCTCCGGTGCGCCGAAGGGGCTGCCCGCTCCCGCCGCTCAGGGCGAGAAAGCCGCCGGCAAGTCCGGCCATCGAGGACGATGACCATGAAGATGGACTTCACCACCGACGCGGTGACGTGGCGGCCGAGCGATTCCGCCGAGCCTTCGACCGCGAAACCCTCGATCGTGGCGATCACCCCAATGGTCAGCGCCATGAACGGCGCCTTGATCAGGCCGACCATGACGTGGTGGACGCCCACCGCCGCCTGGAGCCGGACCAGAAACTGGTCGAGGGTCAGGCCGCCGTAGAGCATCGCGGTGAGGCCGCCGCCGGCGAGCGCCGCGAGGTCGCCGATCAGCGTCAGCATCGGCAGGCCGATCATCAGGGCGAGCACCCGGGGCACGATCAGGATCT
>NZ_BACT01000759.1:0-14963 GCF_000333255.1 Methylobacterium sp. B1
CGCGGTGGCGAGGCCGAGCCCGGTCATCGCCAGGAAGGCGGGCCACGCCGCCTCCAGTGCTGCGCGGCGCTCGCTCCCGAAAGGGCGTCGACCAAGCGGCCCGCGTAGAGCGGCAGCAACACTTCCGCCAGGGTGGCGGGCGTGATCGCGCCGGTAAGACCGGCGACGAGGGGCCAGCGCCTGTGCCAGCTGCGGACGACGAAGGCCAGGACGCGACGGACCGCGTCCGCCTGCCGGGGCGAGGACAGAGACATGCATGTGCCCGACGCGGGCAGGCGTCGGCTCCGAGAGACGCGGGCGCACCATTGCGAAGGATGCGCGCCGGCGAAATGAGACGGGCGTGTATTCAGGAGCGCCGGGCAGCGGGGCCGGGCGAAAGCGGGAAGCGTTTAGCCGACCCGCACGGGGGCGCGGTCAAGTCCTGCGGGGAGGACGGCAAACAGAGCACTCATGCAGCTCCCTCCCGATGCCAGCGCGACAGTTCCCGAGGCTAGGAGAGCCCGAACTGATTCGCAACGCGCGGCGCACGGTCGTGCCAATGTGGGTTGCGCCGCGCCCGGAGCGCTTCTCAGTCGACTGGGCGGCCGCCTCGCGCCGACCGGCGCGCCGGGACCCGTCCCGATGAGGGCGCCAACCGGTCACGCTTTGTTGAAAAGCTGACGCAGGCCGGTGTAAACATGTCTGTGCAAGTCTGGCCTCTGGCCAACGACCTGGTTGCGCGCTTCTTGATTGCTGCGACGCATCCGCAATTGGAGACGGACGGTGTCGCACTCCCTGGTGGACCGGGACGCGCTCGATGAACTCACGGCCGTCATCGGCGCGGAGAAGCTCGTCGGCCTCCTCGACCGGTTCGTCGTCAGTCTCACCACCGCCTTCGAGGGGCCGGATCGCGCCAATGACGATTACGGCCGCGAGGCGCATACGCTGGTCTCGATGTCGGGCATGCTCGGCTGCGCCGAGCTGTCCCGGGCCTGCCGCGGCCTCGAGGAATCCGCCAAGGCCGGCGACGATCTGACAGGATCGCTGATCGACCTCAGAACCCTGCGCGACCGGACGATCGCGGCCCTCCGGGACCTGCGGGCGCAGACCCGGCTCAGCGCCTAGCGCCGGGCAGCAAAGTCCGGATCAGGCCGCCATCACGGCGTCGAGGGGCGCCTCGAAGGTCAGCACCGCGCCCTCGCGGGGATAGCTCAGGTGGGCGGTCCCGCCGAAGCTGTGGGCGAGGCTGCGGGCGATGAGACGGGTGCCGAAGCCCGTCCGGGTCGGAGGCGTGACGGGCGGTCCGCCGCTCTCCTCCCACCGGAACCGGAGCGTCTGCCCGCCCGCCGCATCCGCGACGTTCCAGGTGATGCGGACCCAGCCTGCGGCCACCGACAGCGCGCCGTACTTGGCCGCGTTGGTCCCGAGCTCGTGCAGCATCAGCGCCAGGGTCATGCCGTGCCGCGGGCCGAGCGTCAGATCGGGGCCGGCGATGCGGAAGCGGCCCGCCACGCCGTCCCCGTGGAGGGACACGGCCCCCTCGACCAGGCCCGTCAGTGAAGCCCGGGCGAAGGAGCCCTGCAGCAGGACGTCGTGGGCCTTGGCCAGGGCCAGAAGCCGCGCGGCCAAGGCCTCGCCGGCCGCCTCCAGCGAGGGCGCGTTGCGCATCGTCTGCGTGGCAACGGCCTGGACCATGGCCATCGTGTTCTTCATGCGATGGGCGAGTTCCTGCATCAGCAGCGTCTGGTTCGCCTCGGTCAGCTTCAACTCGGTGATATCGCGTGACACGGCCAGGATGCGCTCGGGCCGGTCCGGTGCCGCGCCGATCGGCGTGACGGCCACGTCCCACCACCGGATCGTGCCGCCGGTCTCCGACTGGGCCTGAAACCGGCTCGGGCGTCCGATCCGCGCCCGGTCCAGGGCCGCGGCCACGGCCTCCCGATCCTCGGCGCGCGTCCAGGCCTCGATCCAGGGCCGGCCGATCGCCTCCGCCTCGTCCGCGGCGGCGGACAGGGCCGGGCCGTCCTCGCTGGCGGTGATCAGGCACCCGTCACGGTCCAGCAGTTCCAGGAAATCGTTTGTGGCTTGCTGTGACCCCGACGGGAGCAGCCGGTCGGTGGCGCGTGGTGCCATCGCCGAGCCGAGCCCGGAAGATCCCCGGAATGTCGGCCTGTGCGGCGTCGCAATCCATTCGGCCGCCAGGCGCCCGGCTTCGACACGGCTCGCCGCTTCGACGATCCGACCGAGCCGCCGGCTCCGCTGCCGTTCCCGGTCCGCCTGCGTTGTGGCCTGGGAGAGCAAGTGGCGCAGGCGGATGTTCTCCGCTTCGAGCGTCTCGACGTGGCACTCAACCCCGTCGATCCGCGGCCGTACGATGTCCGCATCCATCGCCCGCCTTCCCCCCTCGTCGTCGCGACGGGGCGCCCGTGCAAGGCGCACCGCCGGAGGTCTCCCGATCACGCGGCGCGGCGACGCGAAGTCGGAGCCTGAGCGGCACTGGCGGTCTGAACCGCTTCTGGTGCCGTCTGGCCACTCGCAGCCAAGCGAATCGCTGGACGTGTCACGCTAGCATGGCGCGCGGGATAATCAAACGAGTACGGTATTCGGTCGCAGGTGAGACGGTTTTAATCGCCGAGTGCAGGCGCGAAGACGGTTACTTATTTCGCATCAGCAGCACGAGCCAGCCGATCCCCAGGATGAAAATAATTAATCCGATCGAGACGAAGACGGGGGTGCCGAGGTCGATCAGCCGGGGCGCGAGCTGGGTGGCGAAGGCCGCCACCACCAGGGCCACGGCGACCCGCGCGGCGGCGCGCTCGATGCCGCGGGTGACCTTGTCGAGGCCCTTCACCTCGATCTCGACGGTGACGCGCCCCTGCTTGAGGCGCACCAGCATCAGGTGGATCAGGGTCGGCAGCTCCGAGGCGGCACCATACAGACCCACGCCCAGAGCCTCGGCCTTCTGCTTGAGGGCCGAGAGCGAGAACTGCGTCTGCATGCTGGCGCGCACCGTGGGACCGGCGGCGGCGAACAGGTCGAAGTTCGGGTCGAGGTGGCGCATCACGCCGTCGGCGGTCACCAGCCCCTTGAACAGGATGGCGAGGTCGGTGGGCATGGCGAGGTCGTTCTCGCGGGCCATGTTCATGAAGTCGGTGAGCACCAGTCCGAGATTCAGCGGAATCGACGAGTGGCTCTCCACGAAGGACTGGGCCGAGACCTGAAGGCGGGTCAGGTCCGGGTTGCTGGTGCCGGTCCAGTCGAGGAGCACGGCCATGAGGCCGTCGGCATCCTGCTTGAGCATGGCGCCGATCAGCACGAGCAGCTGCGAGCGCCGCCGCTGCGACAGCCGGCCGATGATGCCGAAATCGATGAAGCCGATCTTGTTGCCGGGCAGGGCCAGCATATTGCCGGGATGCGGATCGGCGTGGAACACGCCCTCGATCAGCGCCATCTGCAGGAACGCGTCGGTGCCCTTCTGGGCGAGCAGCTTCTTGTCGATGCCCGCCGCGCGCAGGGCCGCCTCGTCGTTGGGCGGGATGCCGTGGATGAAGTCCTGCACCAGCACGCGCTCGGAGCAGTATTCCCAGTGGATCTTCGGGAAGACGATGTCGTCGCGGTCCTCGAAGATCTGGGCCAGCAGCTCGCAGTTGCGGGCCTCGTTCAAGAGATCGAGCTCGCCGTTCAGCCCGTCGGCCAAATGGCGCATCTGCTCCCGCGGCTGGTAGCGGGCCATGTCGGGCCACTCGTTCTCAACGATGCGGGCGCCGTGCGCCATCAGACGCAGGTCCGCCTCGATGATCTTGCGCAGGTTCGGTCGCAGCACCTTGACGATCACGTCCTCGCCGGAGTGCAGCCGCGCCCGGTAGACCTGGGCGATCGAGGCCGAGGCGATGGGGTTGGTGTCGAACTCGGCGAAGACCTCGAGGGGCGAGCCGCCGAGATCGAGTTCGAGCTGCGGGCCGATCTGCTCCCACGTCACCGGGACGACCTGGCTGTGGAGCTTCTGCAGTTCCTCGGTCCAGGCCGGCGACAGGAGATCCGGCCGGCTGGCCAGGACCTGCCCGAACTTGATGAAGGTCGGCCCGAGCGCCTCGATCGCCCGGCGCAGCCGCTCGGGCTCGGACAGGCGGGTGACGTCGACCCGGGGCTGACGGCGCGGCACCAGCGGCAGGTAGCGCAGGCCGAGCCGGTCCACGACGCGGGTGACGCCGAAGCCGATCAGGATCGTGGCGATCTCGGACAGCCGCTGACGGTCGCGGGCGGCAACGAAGGCTGTCTTCAGCATGAGTGGGGCGATCCGGTCGGACGGGATTGGGCGTCCGGACAGCACGAGCATAAGGACTTTTTTGCGGTCGCGAACCCCGGGAAGCCCGTCGCGGCCGAGAGAGCCGTCGCCGCAGGCGTCAGGCGGGGGCGCGTTCCCGAACCTGCCGCCCGTGCCGGATGCGGACGATCAGGAGAGCCGCGCCGTCCGCGACAGGGTCGATCCCGTGCGCGTGCGAGTGGGGGCGCACGGGCGGTCCGACGTCCCACTGTCCAGGTGCCGTTCGGGGATGGGATGCCGGCATCCGGAACGCGTCGAACAGGCCGTCGCGGTGGCGCCCGCCGCGCAGGCCTCGGCGACGCGGTCCTGATCGCGTCGGACCGGGTCGCGCGCACAGTCACTCGCATGCCTTTCGCGGCCCGTATCGGCTGCGCTTCGGATCCAGGCTCCATGGCCTCGGGATGGCCCCGGGCAGCGAGACGTTCATCCGGCCCCCCCTGCGCTCCGGGGCAAGGTGTGCCGACGACGATCAAGAGCTTGACTGGATCCGGCCGCGTCGTGCGTTTCAGAAGGCGGGCTCCAGCCCGCTCGCCCGGTACGCCGCAGCCGCCGCCGGCGTCGTCAGGCCGGCCAGGAACCGGGCAGCGCCGGCCCGGTCGGTCGCATCGCGCAGGATCGCGGCCGCGAAGGTCGTCACCTCCTGCACCGGCTCGGGGAAGGGGCCGACCACCGCGATCCCCGGCACCACCATCAGCTCGCTGATCTGCTGGACCGCGATGTCCGCCTCACCGGAGACGAGCTTCTCGGCGGTGAACCCCTGCGGGATGATGGTCGCCCGGGCGTTGACCGCGTCGGCGAGGCCGAGCCGCGGCAGCAGGCCGGCGAAGTAGATCCCGCTGGCCCCCGCCCGGGAATAAGCCACGGACCGCGCCTCCACGAGGGTGCGTTTCAGCGCCTCGACGCTCGTGATGTCCGGATGAGGAGCGCCCGCCTTGACGGCGATGCCGTAGCGCGAGCGGACGACATCGACCCGGCTCTCCGGCTCCACGCGGCCTTCCGCGATCAGCCGGTCCATGGCGTCCGACAGAACCACCACCGCGTCGGCCGCCTCACCCTCGGCGAGCGCCTTCATGATCACGGTGGTCGGCGCCCAGTGGATCGCCGTCCGGCCACCCGCAGCCTCGCAGGCCGGGATGACATGCGCGTCGAAGGCGCCGCGCACCACCAGGGCGCATTTCAGCCGTGTCACCGTCTGCGCGTCTGCCATGTCGTGTTCCATCGGGTTGCGTGGGCGACTGTCGATCCACCGATCGGATGGCCGCTCCCGGACGCTCCGCGCCCGGACTTCATCAGGATGCGGCGTCCGGATGGGCGTGCCGTCGCCCGGAAGCCTGGGCGCCGTCACCGCGGTGGCGCAGCCCGTGAATAATCGATCCCCGCGAACCCGCCGCCCTGGTAGCGCTCGACCACCGGGTCGCCGCTGGTCTTGCCTTCCAGGGCCGCGGCGTAGGAATCCGCGCTGTCTTGCGGGGTCCAGCCGATCACGGCGCGCCCGTCCCGCCGCCACCATGTCATGCGGCTGTTGTTGGACGCGGCCCAGATCACCACCGAACCGGCCGGTCCGAGGCTCGGCGCCAGGGTGGCGCGGGCGATCAGCCGGGTCAGGTCGGCGTAGGACAGCCAGGTCGCCAGCATCCTGGCGTCGGTGGGCTCCGGGAAGCACGAGCCGATCCGCAGGAAGACGCTCTCCACCCCGTGCTTGTCGCGGTAGAGGCCGCCCATCAGCTCGCCGTAGGCCTTGGACAGGCCGTAGAAGCCGTCCGGCGCGAGACTGCAATCGTCATCCAGCACCGCGGACCGCGTGTGGAACCCGACGGCGTGGTTCGAGGAGGCGAAGATCATCCGCGCCCCCTCGCGGCGGGCCGCCTCGTAGGCGTGGTAGAGGCCGCGGATATTGGGGCCGATCACGGTCTCGAACGGATGCTCCACCGAAATCCCGCCGAAATGGAGGATCGTGCCGCAGCCCTCCGCCACCCGCAGGATCGCCGGCCCGTCCTCCAGGTCCGCGAGCTGGAAGCGCGCGCCCTCCGGCAACGGGTCGGGGAAGGGGACGCGGTCGGTGAGCCGGAGGGTCCAGCCCTGTTCGCCGAGCGCGCGGGTGAGCACGCGCCCGAGCGCGCCCGAGGCTCCGGTCAAGAGGACGGGTTTCTGCGGGACGGTCTCGGTGGTCATTGGATGCGGCTCCGGAGAGCGCTCTCGGCCGACGGTGTCCCCGGTGCGGCGTGGGAGAACGCGCGATCGATAGGGATAGACAGCTGCGCGCGGTGGCGGGGCCACGATACACGGCAGCGATGCCGTTCTCACCTCGCGACGCGCAGGGCCCCTCTCCCGTACGGGAAAGGGGATCCGCGCTCCGCTCGGATTCCGTCCGGTCACGCGGCCCGTTCGGAACGGACCGTGTCCCGGATGTCGGGTTTTGTCCCGCAGTCCGTGACGGTCGGCTGCAATCGGGTACGGCGATGCGAGCGGCGAGGGTGGCGGTGAGCCCCGCGGCTGCACGACGCTCATGGCCAACGGCGCCCCTGCCTCAGCCCCGCCGCGGGATGCGGCGGAGGAAATCGGGGTTCAGCTCCGACAGGCGGTTCACGCCGATCAGCGCCATGTCGCGGTTGAGCTCCTCCTTGAGGATCCGCATGGCGAGTTCGACCCCCGCCACCCCGCCCAGCGCGGCGGCGAACATGAAGGGCCGGCCGAGCAGGACGAAGTCGGCGCCGAGCGCGAGCGCCTTCATCACGTCGGTGCCCCGGCGGATGCCGCTGTCGACGATGATCTTCAGCCCGCCCTTGCGGGCGGCGATCTCCGGCAGCACGTCGAGGGGGGCGACGGCGTAGTCGAGCTGGCGGCCGCCATGGGTCGACAGGATCACGCCGTCGGCGCCGCATGCGCGGGCGATCTCCACATCCTCCGGCGCCAGGAGCCCCTTCACCAGCAGGTTGCCGGACCAGCGTTTGCGGATCGCCTCCAGGTTCTTCCACGAGAGCTGGTCGCGGGCGATGGTGTTGCGCACCGCGCCCTGCGACATCATCGGCGGCCCGCGCTCGGCTTCGGTGTTCTCGAAATGCGGCGCCCCGTGCTTGAGGAAGGTCCGGGCGACGGTGCCCAGCAGCCAGCGCGGGTGGGTCGCGCTCTGCCACGCGACTTTGGGCGTGACCTTGATCGGCATGGAAAAGCCGCTGCGGGTGTTGTGCTCCCGGTTGCCCAGCGTCGGCGTGTCGGCGGTGACCACGAGGGTCCGGTAGCCGGTGGCCGCGACCCGGTCGAGCAGGCGATCGATCCGGTTCTGATCGCCCGGCAGGTAGCCCTGGAACCAAGCCTGCGGGTTCTGGGCGTGGACATCCTCCAGCCTGATCAGCGACGAGGCGCTGAGGCACATCGGCAGGTTCATCCGCCGCGCCGCCTCGGCCAGGACGAGGTCGCCCCGGTAGGCGATGAAGGCGGCCCCGCCGAGCGGACCGATCCCGAAGGGCGCCGCGTAGGTCTGGCCGAACAGCGTCGTGGCGGTGTCGCGCGCCGAGGTGTCCCGCATCAGCCGCGGCAGCAGGGCGTAATCAGCATAGGCGCCGCGGCTCTGTGCCAGCGCCGAGCCGGTCTCGACCCCGCCCGCCACGTATTGAAAGATCATCGGCGGCAGGCGTTTGCGCGCGTGCCGCTCGAAATCGTCGAGCGCCAGCAGGTCGCGGAACCGGTAGGGCGTGACCGCGTCGCTGCGCTTCAGGCTGGTCACGATGGCCTGCGGGGCGGCGATGCCCGCCGCCGTCGAATCGGCCCCGCCGATGGTTGGCGCCGCTCGCTCGGGCGTTCTCAACTCGGACGCTGGCCGGTCGAGCGTCGCCATCGGATCCTCCTCCGGGCCGCCCCGATACACGGCTGTCTTGAAAGCGCTTTCAGATAGTCAGGAGGCGAGAGGGGTGTCAATATACTGCTGGTTCGAGGGTCCGGCCGCGTCTGGCATCGACGTGCTGCGGATATGCCGTCGATCCGGGATGATGCGCATCGCGCGGACCGTCGATGCTGGCTGAGGGAAGCAGACGATTTCGACGCGGGAGCTGACCGGGCCTTTGCCTGGAGACATTCTCGACCCGCCATCCCGGGGCCCGGTGGCGCGGGATGTCGCCCGCCGCGCCGGTGTTTCCACAGCCACCGTCTCCCGGGTGCTCAACGGCTTCGCCGGGGTCCGGGCCGACAAGCGGGAGGCCGTGATGCGCGCCGCGCAGGACCTCGGCTTCGTCGCCAACGGGGCGGCCCGGGCGCTCTCGACGCGCCGGTTCATGGCGGTCGGCGCCGTCGTCCCCAACATCGAGAACGAAGCCTTCGTGCGTGTCCTGTCGAGCTTCCAGGACCGGCTGCGGCAGGCAGGCTACACCCTGGTCGCCGCCAATGCCGGCTACGATCTGGAGGACGAGCTGCGGGAGGCGACCTTCCTGCTGGAGCGCGGCGTCGACGGGCTGATGCTGGTCGGCGACATCCACCATCCGGACCTCCATGCCCGGATCGCCCGCGCCGGTATCCCGATGGTGCAGACCTTCAGCCTGTCCCGCGAGCGCCCCTGCGTGGGCTTCGACAACGCCGCCTCGGCGGCCCGGGCGGCCAACTATCTGATGGATCTCGGGCATCGCCGGATCGGGGTGATCTCGGGCCTGCGCAAGGACAACGATCGCGGCGGCGCCCGGGTGACGGGCATCGCGGCGGCGCTCGCTGCCCGCGGCCTCGGTCTCGCTCCGGAGCACGACATCGAGATCTCCTACGGGATCGGCGGCGGCCGCGACGGATTCCGCCAGATGCTGGCCGGCGGAGAGCCGCCGACCGCGATCATCTGCGGCACCGACCAGATCGCCTTCGGGGCGATGATCGAGGCCCGGGCGCGGGGGCTCTCCATCCCCGGAGACCTGTCGGTGATCGGCCACAACGATTCCGACTTCGCGCCCTTCCTGGACCCGCCGCTCACGACGATCCGCATCCACTCCGCCGAGATCGGGCACGCCGCCGGCGACCACCTGATCGCTCGGATCCAGGGCAAGCCGGTGGTGCGCCTCACCGAGATCGACGCCGCGTTGATTCTGCGCGCCAGCACCGCTCCGCCCGGGCGTCGCGGAACCTGACCTGCGCTATCTTGCTACCCATTTGAAATCGCTTACAACACCACGACCGGCCGCGGGCCGGCGCTTCGACCAGCCCGGGACACGGCATGGCTCCCCGCATCGTCCTCCTTCACGCGACACCGGTCGCCATGGCACCGATCCAGACCGCCTTCGCGGAGAACTGGCCGGAGGCCGAGACGGTCAACCTGCTCGACGATGGTCTCTCGCTGGACCGGGCGAAGGAGCCGGCCGCGATCTCGGAGGCCATGATCGAGCGCTTCGTGCGGTTCGGCCGCTACGGCCACGACATGGGCGCCGATGGCATCCTGATCACCTGCTCGGCTTTCGGGCCGGCCATCGACCGGCTGATCGAGACCGTGCCGGTGCCGGTGCTCAAGCCGAACGAGGCGATGTTCCGTGCCGCCATCGCCCGCGGCGAGCGCATCGGCATGCTGGCGACCTTCGGCCCCTCGGTCGGCACGATGACGGACGAGTTCGAGGAATTCGTCGCCGAGACCGGACGTCCGGCGAGCCTGCGGACGATCCTGGTGGACGACGCGATGGCGCGTCTGCGCGCCGGCGACGCCGACACCCACAACCGTCTGGTCGCCGAGCGGGCACCGGAGCTTGCCGATTGCGACGCGCTCATGCTGGCGCATTTCTCCACCTCCCGGGCGGCCGAGGCGGTGCGCAAGGCCGTGGACGTCCCGGTCCTGACCGCGCCCCATGCCGCGGTGGACCGGATGCGGGCGATGGTCGAGACCGGCGGGAGCGCCTGAACCATGAAGCTCGGTGCCTTCCAGGACCGTCTCAGCGGCCATTGCGGTTTCCTGTTCACGGAGCTGCCGCTCTCCGAACGCTTCGCGGCGGCAGCCCGGGCGGGGTTCCGTGCCGTCGAGCATCCCAACCTGTTCGCGACGCCGGCCCGGGAGGTCGCGGGCTGGCTGGAACGGGCGGGCGTGCCGCTGGTCCAGACCGGCTTCCCGGCAGGGGACGCCGCCAAGGGCGAGAAGGGCTTCGCGGCGCTGCCCGACCGGGTCGAATATTACCGCTCCACCATCGAGCCGACCCTCGACTACGTCGCGCAGCTCGGCTGCCGGATGGTCCACCCGATGGCGGGCGTCCGGCCCGCCGGGGTTGAGCGGGCGCGGCTCTGGGACACCTACCTCGACAACCTCGCCTTCGCGGCCGATGCCGCCGGGGCGCGCGGCATGACGGTGATCGTGGAGCCGATCGGCCCCGGCTCGATCGCCGACTACGTGATCGACGACCCGCTGGTGGCCGTCGAGGCGATCCGGGCGATCGGCCGCGACAACGTCAAGCTGCTGTTCGACGCCTATCACTGCGTCTGCCTCGGCCACGATCCGGCGGCGCTGATCCGGGCGCACGCGCCGCTCATCGCCCATGTCCAGATCGCCGACGATCCCGGACGGCACGAGCCCGGGACCGGCACGATCGCCTTCGACCCGATCTTCGCCGCCCTGGAGGCGGTCGGCTATTCCGGCTTCGTCGGCTGCGAGTACCACCCCGCCGCCGGCACCGAGGCGGGGCTCGGCTGGATTCGGGCGGCGGCGGTCTAGGGTTCGGGCCGGATCCTCAGAACCGGGCGGCGACGCCGCCGATGATCGTGCGGGGCTGCCCCGGCGTCGCGTAGCGGTTCTGGAACGCGCGATCGTAGAACGTCGCGTCGAACACGTTGTCGACGTTCAGGTAGATCCGCACGCCCGGTGCGATCTGATAGTACGAGATCAGGTTGACCAGCGTGTATTGCGGCAGGTTGAAGGTCGAAAGCGCCGTTCCCGCGGCGCGCCGGCCGACGAAGTCGAGGCCGCCGCCGAGCCCGAGCCCTTTCAGGTCGCCGCTCTGGAACTCGTAGACGGTCTGGAACGCGAGGCTGTTGGCGGGCACGTTGGCGATGCGCTTGCCGACCGGCAGGGTGTTGTCGCGGGCGACGGTGGCGTCGACCCGCGTGTAGGTCCCGATCACGCGCCAGCCCGGGGCCAGGTAGCCGGCGGCGGTCAGGTCGAAGCCGCGGCTGCGGACCGTGCCGGTGGCCACGCTGAAATTCGGGTCGACCGGATCGGTGCTCAGGATGTTGGAGCGTCGGATCTCGAACAGGGCGGCGGTGGCATCGAGACGGCCGTCGAGGAGGCTGACCTTCGCGCCGGCCTCGTAGCCCTCGCCCGCCTCGAACGCGAAGGGCCGGCCGCTGCGATCCGTGCCGATATTGGGCCGGAAGGAGCGCGCGTAGTTGCCGTAGACCGCCACCGTGTCGGTCAGGTCGTAGAGCAGGCCGAAGCGCGGCGTCGCCACCAGGCCCTGCAGGCCGGTGGTGGCCTTGGTCAGGTTGTTCGTCGAGACCAGCCCGAGATCCTCGACCCTGACGCCCAGGAGGGCGTGGAGTCGGGGCGTGAGGTCGATCTGGTCCTGCACGTAGCCGGCGTAGCTCTCGGTCTTCTGCAGGAAATTCGTGACCCGCGCGGTGATCGGCGGCAGCGGCTGTCCGTAACGGGGCGCGAGCAGATCGAGGAGGAACGGGTTCGTCGCCACATTTGAGCGGTCGAACACCTCGCGATAGCGATAGAGCTCGTATTCCAGCCCGAGCAGGAGCGTGTGGCGGAACGGGCCGGTCTCGAACTTGCCTGCGAGATTCGCCTGCAGTTCGAGGTCGGACCATGTCAGGTCCCGCCATTCCAGCGTCCGCCTCTGGGTCCGCCCGTTCGGCAGCAGGCCGATGGCGCCGACCCCGTAGCCCGACAGGTTCCCGCCGAGCACCTGGGCCCCGGCATTCAGCACCCAGTCCTGGTCGAACCGGTGCTCGACGCGCAGCTGGCCGAGGGCGTTGTCGACATGGGCCGGGGGCAGGCCCGGCTCGCCGATGAAGCGGCTGCGCGGCAGGGCGCGCAGGTTGCCCCCCAAGGGCACGATGCCGCGGTCGAAGGTCTGCGCGGTGCTGATGAAGTCACCCTCCAGGGTGATGGTCGTGTCCGCGTTCGGCTTCCAGGCGATGACGGGGGCGAGGGCGTAGCGGTCGCTGGTGACGAAGTCCCGGAAGCTGCCGTTGTCCTCGACGGCGCCGGTGATGCGCGCCAGAACCTGCCCGCTCTCGTCGAGGGCGCCGGTGGCGTCGAAGGTGCTCCGCTTGGCGCCGAAGCTGCCGTACTGCGTGCCGACCGTGAGGGAGCGCGCCGCAAGGGGTTGCTTGGTCACGATGTTGAAGGTGCCGCCGGGGTCGCCGCGGCCGTACAGGAAGGCCGACGGTCCTTTCAGCACCTCGATGCGCTCGATGGAGACGATGTCGGGGCTGTTCGGGTAGCCGCGGTTGATCGGGAACCCGTTGCGGTAATACTCGCCGGTGGCCAAACCGCGGATCGTGAATTCGGTCAGGCCGAGGCCGCCGAAATTGTTGCCGCGGCCGACGCCCGCGAGGTCGAGGGCCGTGTCGATCCGCGTGGCCGCCGCGTCCTCCAGCACCTCCTGCGGCACCGCCACGATGGTCTGGGGCACCTCGCGCACGGGCGTGTCGGTCCGCGTGGCGCTCACCGCCCGCGTGGCCCGGTAGCCGTCGATGCGGGACGGCCCGTCGCCGGTCCCGGCCACCGAGAGTTCCTCGAGCTGGACCTCCTGGGAGTTGTCAACGATAGGTTGTGCCCAGCCGGAAGTCGGAAGAAATACTGGAGCGAGGAGGAGAGAGATTCGGGCCGCGTGCCTGGAAACGCCGCGCGATGCCCGCGTGCAAGATCTTGCACAGTTACGCCATACCACGATGTCGACCGTTCTGTTTCGAATGGCGCCAGATACGGTGCAGAAACATTCACGGTCAAGCTTGATTGCGAAAGGTTTCGCAAAGCTAGATTTCGAATAATTACAATCTGAGCGGGATCGACAGTTCGGCCGGGCTGGCGGAGCGCACGGCGTACGGTTGAGCAGCTCCGTTGTTGCCTCGAACTTCCGGTGCTCGTGTGTGGACGAGCGAGCGGTGGATGTATCGGAGCCGTTCGGCCCCATCATCTCGGGCCGCTTCGCCGAGCCCGGGATCCAGCCCCACCGAGGCGAGAAGATCTCGCACGGACCCCGGCTCCGGATCGCCCGACTCCCGCATGCCGCCTGCGGCGCCGGGATCGCCTTCGACCCGGGATGACGGCGCGACGCCGCGGCTGAGCCGGCGTCCAACATCGACGCGAAGGCGAAGCCCTTCAGCCCCGCACTTGCTCGCGGTCAGGCGCCGCCGAGCAGCCGCGCCCGACGCTCCAGCACGGCGGGCCAGATCTCCGGGTTGACGAGCCGCGGCGGCGTCTCGCCCCGGAGCAGGCCGATGATCTGCTCCGCGCCCCAGGCCGCTACGGTGCGCCGCGCCTCGTGGGTGACGCCGGCGGTGTGGTAGGTCGCCACCACGGTGTCGAGCTGCAGCAGGACCGAATCGAGGGGCGGCGGCTCCGGCGTCCAGACATCGAGGCCCGCCCCCGCGAGGTGTCCGGCGGTGAGCGCTGCGGCGAGCGCCGCCTCGTCATGGATGCCGCCCCGGGCCGTGGTGATGAACAGCGCCCCCGGCTTCATCGCCGCGAAGGCCCGGGCGTCGAAGCTGCCCCGGGTCGTGTCGTCGAGGGGGCAGTGCAGGGAGACGATGTCGGACTCGGCGAGCAGCCGCGCCCGGTCCACCGGCTCTGCGCCGCGGGACCGGATCTCGGCGTCCGGGAGCAGGGGATCGTGGGCGAGGACGCGCATGTCGAAGCCGCGGGCCAGCTTGGCGACCGCCCGGCCGGTATGCCCGATCCCGATCAGGCCCAGGGTCGCGCCGCCGATCTCGTGGCCCATGAGCGATTCGCGGGAAAAGCCGCGCGCGGTCCGGAGCAGGCGGTCCGAGACGCAGATCTTGCGCGAGACGGCGAGCATCAGGCCGATCGCCAGCTCCGCCACCGAGCGGGCATTGCCGCCCACTTGGTTGACCACCGCGACGCCGGCCCGGGTGCAGGCAGCGGCGTCCACCGTGTCGAAGCCCGCCCCGCCCGACGAGACCGCCAGAAGGTTCGGGCATTCGGCCAGCAGGGCGTCGCTCACGTGCCAGCGGAGCGGCAGCTCGTTCCGCGCCGGAGAGACGTGGAAGACGTGGGCCTGCGCCAGAAGCGCCCGGAGCTTGTCCTCCGGGCCCTGCAGGTCGCCCACCTGCAGGTCGATATCGGGCTCGGCCCTCAGGCGTTCGTCGAAGGCCGGATCGATCCAGACGTTGAACCGGCAGACGCGCTTGAGGGCCGCCACATGTTCAGCCCTTCACCACCGCGTCGATCGCATCGATGACGTGGTCGATGTTGTGGGTGTTGACCGCGGCCACGCAGATCCGGCCCGTATCCAGGGCGTAGACCTCGTGCTCCTCGCGCAGGCGGGTGGCCTCCGCGGGGCTGAGACCCGTGTAGGAGAACATGCCCTTCTGCGTCTTGATGGCGTCGAAGCCGCGCTCGGGGTGGCGCTGCTGCAGGCTGTCGGCCATCCGCTCACGCATGGCGCGGATCCGGTCCCGCATCTCGCCGAGCTCCCGCTCCCAGTCGGCGCGCAGCTCCGGATCGGTGAGCACGATCTCGACGATC
>NZ_BACT01000758.1:0-3251 GCF_000333255.1 Methylobacterium sp. B1
CCGCACATCACCCGATGATAGCAGACAGAATAGCATAAATCTGGAGAATGTCAAGCTGGCACCATTTTTGAAGCGTATAACGGGATTTTCAGCGCTACAGACGCACAATCTTCGGGGTCGCCACAGCCTTCCGCAGGCGGTCGAGGTCGGCATCGCGCTCGCCATCGAGGTTCATCAGGATCAGGCGTGTCATGAGGAGGATACGGGTCTCGTCCCCGCCGTCGAGCGCCAGGGCGAGGAGCTGAGCTAGGTCGTCGTGACTCGCGGTCGGGGCGTTGTCGTTGTTGGGCATCGGCGTGTCCCTGCACGTCGGTATGGGTTCCGCGGTCGTCGCGGGGCTCGTCGGCCGGCGCGGAGGGCGTTCTGCGTCGGCCGATTCGGAGGTGGCTAGGCGTCCTCGTAAGGCACCGGCACCGCGACGAGGTCGAGCACAACGTCCTCGGCCTCATCCAAGGACAGGCTGAAATGCCGACCGGCGATGATACGCAGGGTCGCGGTCTCGACGACCATGAGCCCCCCGAAGTTGGTCGGGGACAGCACCGCGGTCGAGGGCGTGACGGAGAGCCCGTTCAAGGCGGCGGTCACGCGCAAGCGGTTGAGCCTGTCCGTGATCCGGTCGGCTTCCATGGCGGGGAAAGCGAGGTTCACCGCGCCCATCAGCGGCTCCCCCCGAAGCGCAGGGACCGCTTCTCGATATCGGCGACGAGTTCGTCGACCCGCCGCTCGGCCTCGTCGATGGTGAGGTCGAAATTCCCGCCGGCAATCACGCCGTTCATGGGGATGTCGGTCAACATGATGCCGCCGAGGTGATTCGGCGACAGGGCGCGGCGCGAGGTCAACACGCCGATGTCACGGCGGGTGGCACGGGCCCGCAGGCGGCGGACGCGCTTGCGGTAGTCGGGGGAGAGGGCGGGCATGTCTGGGTCTCCAACTGGGTCGTTAACCAAGACATACGCCGAGGATACATACCGTTGGATGTACGCTCCCGATTGACGCCGCGCCGCCGGTCTTGGCAGGGTCACAGCACCGGGTCACAAATCGGGGGTCGACGGTCACGCAGACTCAATGATATCAATGACTTATGGGCTGGTAGGCCGAGTCCTTTCCTGGGCACCAAATGCCTGACAGCAGCCCGCCAACGCATTGGCGGGCTTTGTTGTTTCTGAGTTGCGGAATTCCTGAGCTTAGGGGCCGGGAGTTCTGCGGGCCATCCGAGCCCGGTTGGCCGTCCGCGTGTAGGTTACGCATTTCAGACTTCCGTCGGCCCAACCGAACAGGGCTTCGAGCTGCGCCTCTGTCGCCCCATCCTCGGCGGCGCGACGCGCTCCGGCCTTCCGCAGCCCATGAGCCGGACCCGGGCATTGGGCCTCGCGGCAGACCTTCCCGACCCACGTGCCGAACGATTCCTTGGTGGACGGCCCTCCGCGCTCGGTGCAGATGAACGACGGATCGCCCGTCGGCCCCGCGGCGATCAACGCGGCGAGGGCCGTTAGGATCGGCGCGATCACCACCATCCGGGTCTTTCGGTGCGGATGGGGAATTCACCGTTCCGGACGTGCTGGCAGCCGAGCCGAACCGCGTCGCCGCGGCGCAGGCCGGTGTAGAGCAGCAGATCGAACGCGAGGCGCTGCGGGTGCCGACCGGCCAGCAGGCCTCGAACCGCGCCAATTCCTCTCCGGTCCAGGCGTGGAAGCCGCCCGCATCGTTCCGGCCCGAGAGGAGCGACACGCCCCGGGTCGGATCGGACGGCACCAGCCGGCGCCCTACGGGGCCGTCCGCACGGCTGCGATCCGATGTGTCGCCCGGGGGTCGCTCTGACCGGAAGGGACAAATGATGGTCGGACCGCTCGCCGGCCGCGCATCGAGCGAACGGAGATCTGAGGAATGCAGGAGCAATGATGAATCCCGCCCGGAGCACGGGCAAAGCGTCGCTAAGCGACCTCGAGGTCACGATCGAGATCGACGAGCGCGCGATAGGAGTCGATCGGCTGCGGCTTGCCGCGCAGATAGCCTTGTATCTCTGCACACCCGTGCTGCCGTAGAAACGTCAGCTGCGCCTCTGTCTCGACGCCCTCCGCGATGACCGGAATGTCCAAGCTCTCACCGAGACTGAGGATTGCCCGGACGATCGCGCCGCCTTTGCTCGTCACGCCGATCTGCCACACGAACGACCGATCGATCTTGATCTTGTCGAACGGAAAAGCCTCCAACGTCGCCAGGGATGAGTATCCCGTTCCGAAATCATCCATCGAGATGCGCACACCGAGCGCCTTCAGGTCGCGCAGTGTCTCCTGCGCGCGTGCCGAACCCTTCAGAAAGAGGCTCTCGGTCACCTCGAGTTCGAGACGGTCGGCCTTCAGTCCGGTCTCCTTGAGCACCGCACCGACGACATCGCACAGGTCGGCTTGCTGGAGCTGCGCGATCGAGAGATTGACAGCGATGCCGAGGGGCAAGGCCCAACGCGCAGCCTCGCGGCAAGCCTCACGGAGCACCCACTCGCCGAGCGGGAGGATCGCCCCGGTCTCCTCTGCCAGCGGTATGAACTGCGCAGGCGAAATCGTCCCACGGGTCGGATGAGTCCATCGCAGAAGCGCTTCGAAGCCGCAGGCGCGATCCGAGGCGACTCTGAACTGGGGCTGGTAGTGTCCGTCGTCAGATGATTTGAGACGACTTGAGGCGCTCAGGAACGGAGGCTCTGGTCCTTCTGGGTTGAGAGGTTAGGCAGCCTGCGCGTGGTGGCGCAAGCGGCGATCGATGAGGGTCTGGCGCTTGATCCGCGCCCGCTCCTGCAGGATGGCCTCGCCGCGGCCGAAGTAGACGTCGGCGGGAGTGAGGTTGTCCAGGCTCTCGTGAGCCCGAGCGTGGTTGTAATGCTCGACGAAGGCGGCAACCCGCGCCTCCAGTTCGCCGGGCAGGTAGGCGTGTTCGAGCAGGATGCGGTTCTTGAGCGTCTGGTGCCAGCGCTCGATCTTGCCCTGCGTTTGAGGATGGCGGGGCGCGCCGCGGATATGGGTCATGCCCCGGCTGCCGAGCCAGTCGGCCAGATCACCCGCGACGTAGCTCGGCCCGTTGTCGGAGAGCAGCCGCGGCCGATGCGCCACCTGCACATGATCGAGCCCGGCCGCCGCCAGCGCGAGGTCGAGCGTGGCGGTGACGTCGCCGACCTGCATCGTCGCGCACAGCTTTCACGCCCCGATGTAGCGCGAAGAGTCATCAAGCACCGTCGAGAGGTAGTAACAAGCCCAGCCAAC
>NZ_BACT01000757.1:0-2467 GCF_000333255.1 Methylobacterium sp. B1
GTGAGAAGCGGGCTGTAGAGCAGCATCACGGCGGCGTAGCCGACCATCGCCGTCGCGTTCACCACGATCTGTGCGGCCGGTCCGGACACGGTGTTGGCCACCTGCATCGCCAGCTGCGGGCGGCTCGAGATCTCGACCGCGCTCCGGCGGCCGAAGAACTCGTACGGCAGGTGGAACATGCTCCAGATGTACCGGGCCGAAACGACGGCGTTGATCTTGGTCCGGAGAAGCAGGAGCCCGTGTAGATAGAGGTAGCCGAAGCCGGCATTGAACAGGCCGACCGCAATGATCGCCGCGAAGAGCGGCAGGAGCAGATTGCTGCGGCCTTCAGTCAGGTAATCGTCAACAAAGATCTGCGTCAGTCCGGGAACCAGGGCGCCAACGACGACCATCACCGCACTCGTGAAGACGATGGCGAAGAACGCCGTCCAGGAGCCGTGCAGTTGGTCGAACAGGCGCAGGAGCGTCGAGCGGGGGCGCGCCGTGACCCGGAAGTCGGGGCCCCGCCGGAACGTCAGCGTCACGCCGGTGAAGCTCGCCCCGAATTCCGCGCGCGACACGATGCGACGCCCGAAGGCCGGATCGTTGATCTGGATCTCGCGCCGGCCGATCCGCTCCAAGACGACGAAATGATCGAAGTTCCAGAACAGGATCTGGGGCAGGGGCAGCTTGGCCAACCCGTCGAGATCCCGGCTATAGGCCTGAGCCTCCAACCCGCGGGCCTGGGCCGCAATGACGAGATCCGCCGCGGACGTGCCGTCCCGGGACGCGCCGCAGCTGTCGCGCACCGCGTCGAGCGACTCCCATCGACCGAAGGCGGCGAGAACCATGGCCAGACAGGCGGCGCCGCACTCCGCGGTTTCCATCTGCAGGAACGTCGGCGTCGGTCGCCCGCGGCGAAACAACGGGATCACGCGGTCGCCCCCCGGTCTCGTGATGTGCGCGTCGCAACCCTCGTGTTCACGCCCGGCCGCCTATTGCTGCCGCAGGATCAGGAAGGCCGTGGCGAGCTGCTCCTCGACCGAATCCTTGCGCGCGGCCGCCTCCTCGAGGGCGCGGAAAGCGGTCTGCAAGGCTTGGTCCGGGTAATTCGGCGGCTTGCCGCCTGCCCGCATGATCACCTGCTTCTCGAGATCGATGACCGTCAGGAACGCGACGAGGCGGCTCTTTCCTTCGTCTAAGGCATGGTTGAAGTAGCCCGCCGACAGGCGTCGCCCGGCCGCCTTGTAGGCTCGGTCGATCGCCGCTGGTGTGGGAGACACCGCACCGTCGAGGGCCGCGACGCCCAGTCGGCCGATCCATTCGGCCTGCGAGTCAGACCAGCCTTCGCGTTTGGCGCGCGCGGTGAACATCGCTTCGAGCGCACCTGGCGCCTCGTCCGCGCGGATGGCTTCCGCGAGGATCGGGGGGGTGGGCAGGTCGATGAGGGGCGGCATGGCTGGGTTCCCCGTGAGGCGAGTAGCCCTGCGCGCGAGCCGGGCCGTGCTGGATCCGCTACTGCTGCGGCTTCTCCATCAGCTCGCGAATCACCGCGAAGCCGGTCGCGATCTGCTCCTCGGAAGATGATCCGCCCTCTGCGGCGGCTTCGACGGCGCGGCAGGCCTCCAGAAGAATGGCATCCGGATAATCCGGCGGCGGAGCGCCGCGCCGCTCCACGATCTGCTTCTCAAGGTCGATCACCGTGAGGAAGGCGGTGTAGCGATTCTTGCCTTCGTCCAGCGCGTGGTCGAAATAGCCGACGGTGAGCTTGCGCCGGGCGAGCCCGTAGGCCTTCTCCAGCGCCTCGCTGCCGGGCACGCCGTCGGCGACCATCTGGAACAGTGGCTGCTTGGCGAGCTTGTCCAGCCAATCCGCCTGCGACTCGGACCAGCCTTCGGCCGCGGCCATCGCCAGGATCTGCTCGCGGACGGTCTCGTTGAGTTCGCGCGCCGCCGGCCCGGCCTCGCGCTCTACCTGGGCCTTCCAGGCGGCGATCTCTTCGGGCGTGCTATTCTCGTCGATCACGGTCGGCCTCCAAGGCTCGATGGTATGACGCAATACGTTAAATAATCAGATCTCGCCGTCGGCGATCAGCTAAATATTCCTCGCATGAACCCGCCAATTGGATTGCAGGTCAGTACTCCACGGAACTTCTCGAACACGTTGCCGCGTTCGATGTCGCGCTTGGCATTTTCCATGGCAAGCTTGACGTTGCTCTCGAACTTGACGTTCACGCTGATCCCGATCCCCAGCGCCGCGCCGAGGTTGACGCCGGCCGAGACCTTGCCGTCCCGGTAGCCCAGATCGACATCGGCCTTGACGCCGATCTTGCCGGCATACACGCCGCCGCCGACCTCTGCGCTTCCGCCGCCGGCGGACTTCACACCGACTGTCTTCTGCACACCGACCCCGGCGGCCGCCTCGGCGCCGACGCTGGCCTTCGCTCCGAGCCCCTCCTGCCGAAGGGGTGAAGTTGACCTGACTCGCC
>NZ_BACT01000756.1:0-2331 GCF_000333255.1 Methylobacterium sp. B1
TGTCCTTGTAGGAGAGCGTCCCGCCGGCCAGTCCGACACGCATCACGTTGTCGTTGAAATCGACGATCTCGGGCCAGCCCTTCGCGCACCTTGGAGCCGAGGAGCTTGGGATGGCGCGCCCCCGCGAAGACGGAATAGGCATCGTTGTAGATCATGATGCCGTCTTCGCCCCACAGCAGCACGATCGGCACCGGCGATTGCAGCAGGGTGCTGACCGTGAAGATCAGGCTCTGGGGCCAATCCGCCAGGGGCCCCAGCGGCGTCTGCGTCCAATCATAGGTCCGGACCAGGTCTGCGAGTTCGCTGCAGCCGGCCGAGAAGATGCAGGCCTCGCTCATGCGGTGACCGACTGAAGAGGCTCCAGCCCGGGCGAGCGCCGCGGGACTGGAGCGGGGACCGTTCCGCGACCGGCCCGGGGGCGGCCCGTCGTGCAGATCACGACCAGGTACTACACAGCCCCGGGGCTTGATAGGGGCGCCCTCATCGTCGAAGCGGCCATCGGCTCCGGGTCTTGCGACCATCCGACGGGTCCGGAAAGCCTTCACGGCGCGCCTGGGGTTCTCGCAGGCCCCCCTGTCGCCGCGCCGATTCGCGTCGGCGTCGTGGACGAGGAGGCTGCTGGCGTGCCCGACGCCTTCGGCCGTCGAGACCCGGGCGGGATCGTTCGGGGCATCGCGGGTAGCCTGCATGCCCCCGGCTGATCGGGTCCGAAGGGTGAGTTTTGCTTGCAGGCCGATCGCCTGGACGGCACCGGCGCGATCGAGACGCTGTTCGATGGTACCGATTCGCTCGGCGCCGCACGATGCCAGCGCCGGTAAAGGCGCGAAGGCGGCGGTCAGGATGGTGAGGGTGGCCAGGACGAGGCGCATCGGCGAATGGACTTTCCAAGGGTCGGCAGCATCCGGGATCCGCTCGGCGAGCGCATAATCCGATGCCGTCCCGCGATCGCCGCCAGCTGCCAGCACAAGCGTCGCCCGCGCCCGGATGACGCTGCCGGCGATCGACAGGGCGGGGAGCAGTGTTCCGGGCTCCAGCGTGGCGACGAAGCGGAGGCCGCCATCCGGCGTCCGGATGAGCAGATCCGCCTGGCCTTCCTGCAGGGTGGCCGGCGCAACGGCCTCGACCGCGACGATCTCGCCGCGCTCGAGAGGCCAGACCATGGAGGCGCCCCCGGGCGCGCGGGCGGCGGGATCGCTCACGATGTCATGCTCCCAACGGCCGCGAGCCGTTGCGCGGGCGCGCTGCGCCGGGCCGGGGCCCGAGACGTCTGCTCCTCCAAGGGGTGCAGGTGCCCACCCGCCAGGCGAAAGACCCGATCGAGGTGCGCGGTGGCGCCGAGCCTACTGGTCAGAAGGATGAAGGTGATCCCGCGCCGGCGCAGGTTCTCGATGACGCGCGCCTCCGTCTCTTCATCCAGATTGCTGGTCGCGTCGTCCAGCACGAGCAGGCGCGGCTGGTCGACCAGCGCGCGGGCGATGGCGAGGCGCTGCTGCTCGCCCACGCTGAAACCGGTGCCGTTCTCGCCGATCGGCCCGTCCAGCCCCCCGGGACGACCGAGGATCACGTCCCGGATCTCGGCATCGGCGAGCGCCCGGGACAGCACGGCGGGCGGCACGCCGTCGTTCCAGAAGGTGACTGCGCTGCGCAGGCTCCCCCGCGGGAAGAAGGGCTGCTGATCCACGAAGGCGATCCCGCGGCAATCCCGTATCCAGGCCGTGGCCCGCGCCGTCTGCCCGGCGTCCTCCGCCTCGTACAGGACATCGCCCTTGTCGGGCGGCACCAGGCCGACGATCAGTCGGGCGAGCGTGCTCTTGCCGCTGCCCGAGCCGCCCAAGAGGCCGATCGCTTCGCCCGGCGCGATGGTGAGGTCCGTCTCCGACAGGATGGCGGGACTGCCCGGGTACGCGAACGCGATGCCGCGGAACCTGACGCCTCCCGTTGCCGTCGGAGCCGAACCGGTCTCGACCGCGCGGATCGGTGGGGCGTCGGTCGGCGTGGTCGAGTGGTCGAGGGCGTCACCGAGGCGACCGAGTGCGGCGGTCGCTTGACCGACCGCGGTGCCGATCCCCGTGAAGGCGTTCAGGGCCGCCGAGAACAGGCCGGACAGGGCGAGGAAGCCCACAAGTTCGCCGATGCTCATCCCAGTATGGATGATCAGCAGTGTTCCCGCGCCGAGGATGACGAGCGTGGTGATGCGGCTCATCGCATAGGGCAGCGCCGCCATGAGATGAAGGACGCGGCCGCTCGACTGTTCGGCGTTGACGAGTTCCGCCTCCGCCTGGATCATCCNGNNTGACAGNATGCCGTCGCTGCCGGTGGCCCGTGCTGCTC
>NZ_BACT01000755.1:0-3309 GCF_000333255.1 Methylobacterium sp. B1
GCCTACGCGCTGCCGGCCTACTACATCGTGGCCCCGGCGGAGGCCTCCTCGAATCTGGCGCGCTACGACGGCGTCCGCTACGGCCTGCGCGTGCCCGGCAAGGACATCGCCGGGATGTACGAGAACACCCGGGCCGCCGGCTTCGGCCGCGAGGTAAAGCGCCGGATCATGATCGGCACCTACGTGCTCTCGGCCGGCTACTACGACGCCTATTACGTCCGCGCGCAGAAGATCCGCACGCTGATCAAGCGTGACTTCGAGGCGGCCTACGCCGCCGGAGTCGACGCGATCCTCACGCCGGCGACGCCGTCGGCCGCCTTCGGCATCGGCGAGAAGGCCTCGGCCGACCCGGTGGAGATGTACCTCAACGACGTGTTCACCGTGACGGTGAACATGGCGGGCCTCCCGGGCATCGCCGTGCCGGCGGGGCTCGATGGCCAGGGCCTACCCCTCGGCCTCCAGCTCATCGGCCGGCCCTTCGACGAAGAAACGCTGTTCGCGGTCGCGCAGGTGATCGAGGAAGCGGCGGGCCGCACCGTCCTGCCCGAGCCGTGGTGGTCATGACCGTCCCCTATTACCCCTGGACGATCTGGATCTGGGCCGGGTTCGATCCGGCGCTGATCGTGGTGGCGGTCTATCTCGGCTGGACCGCCAGCCAGTTCGGCAAGGTCTTCATCGCGGCGATCGCGGCGCTCGGATTCTCGGTGCTGTTCTCCTACGCGGTCAGCGCCGCCGGCATCCCCTGGCCGGCGCCGATCACCCGCGACGGCCCGACCTTTTTCCCGGTGCGCGCCGTCGCGGCTCTCCTCTGGGCCATCCTCGGCTACGGCGCCCGGCAGGCGGTCAGACGCCGCGCTTGATCTTTTCGCGACGCCGCCCGTAAGTGACCGGACGACATCCACGCCCACCCGCGCCCTCATCCTGAGGTGCCCGCGTGAGCGGGCCTCGACGGAGGCCTCCAGCCGGCCGCGCGATCCCTGGAGCCCTCCTTCGCGGCTGCTGCGCAGCACCTCAGGATGAGGGCGTGGGTGGGGGGATCACGCCAAGCTCCTTTTCTCGGCCCGGACGACCATGAACGCACCCGTCGACCCCAAGAAGCTGATCAAGGGCGGCCTCCACGATTGGGAGGTGATCGTCGGCATGGAGATCCACGCCCAGGTGTCCAGCCGGGCGAAGCTGTTCTCCGGCGCCTCGACGGAATTCGGCGGGGAACCCAACGACCACGTCTCCCTGGTCGATGCCGCGATGCCCGGGATGCTGCCGGTGATCAATGCGGAATGCGTGGCCCAGGCGGTGCGCACCGGCCTCGGCCTGAAGGCCAAGATCAACCTGCGGTCGGTGTTCGACAGGAAGAACTATTTCTACCCGGATCTGCCCCAGGGCTATCAGATCTCGCAGTACAAGGATCCGATCGTCGGCGAGGGCGAAGTTCTCGTGGATCTGCCCGACGGTGCGTCGATCACCGTGGGCATCGAGCGCCTGCACCTCGAGCAGGATGCCGGCAAGTCGCTGCACGATCAGGACCCGACCCGGAGCTTCGTGGACCTCAACCGCTCGGGCGTGGCGCTGATGGAGATCGTCTCCCGGCCCGACCTGCGCTCCTCCGAGGAGGCGAAGGCCTACGTGACCAAGCTGCGCACGATCCTGCGCTACCTCGGCACCTGCGACGGCGACATGGAGAAGGGATCGCTCCGCGCCGACGTGAACGTCTCGGTGCGCCGCCCCGGCGAGCCGCTGGGCACCCGCTGTGAGATCAAGAACGTCAACTCGATCCGCTTCATCGGGCAGGCGATCGAGACCGAGGCGCGGCGCCAGATCGCCATCCTCGAGGACGGTGGAAAGATCGACCAGGAGACGCGCCTTTTCGACCCGACCAAGGGCGAGACGCGCTCGATGCGCTCCAAGGAAGAGGCGCACGATTATCGCTACTTCCCCGATCCGGACCTGCTGCCGCTCGAATTCGACCAGGCCTATGTCGACACCCTGGCCGAGGGGCTGCCCGAGCTGCCGGATGCCAAGAAGGCGCGGTTCGTCTCCGCGTTCGGCCTCTCGCCCTACGACGCCGGCGTGCTGGTCGCCGAGCGTGCCTCTGCCGACTACTACGAGGCGGTGGCCAAGGGCCGGGACGGCAAGGCCGCGGCCAATTGGGTGATCAACGAGCTGTTCGGGCGCCTCAACAAGGAGGGCCTGTCCATCGAATCGACGCCGGTCTCGGCGGACCAGCTCGGCGCGATCATCGACCTGATCGGCGAGGGCGTGATCTCCGGCAAGATCGCCAAGGACCTGTTCGAGATCGTCTGGACCGAGGGCGGCGACCCGCGCGCCATCGTCGAGAGCCGCGGCATGAAGCAGGTGACCGACACGGGCGCCATCGAGGCGGCGGTGGATCAGATCATCGCGGCCAATCCCGACAAGGTCGCCCAGGCCAAGGAGAAGCCGACTCTGCTGGGCTGGTTCGTCGGCCAGACCATGAAGGCCACGGGCGGCAAGGCAAATCCCGCGGCGGTGAACGCGCTGCTCAAGGCGAAGCTCGGGATCGATTGACACCCGATGGCCCGAGCGGCGCGAAGCAGGCCAGCTCTGGGATATCGCGTGTGGGCCGAGCCATCGGCGCGGCGACATCGCAGGTCGACTGACCCGGAGCGCGGACGGCGCGCCCGGGCGCTCGAACCACCGTCGGTGCAAGATCGCGTCGTGACGGCAGGCCTGCCTTCCGGGCTCAGCTACGCGGTTCCGGCCTGACCGGCGGACGAGACCACCGGTGGGCTCAGCTCCGCGCAGACAGGCGGTGAGCCGGCCGCCCTCGGGGCCGCGACGAAATCCCGCCACGGCGAGGCCGGGCAGGCGATGGACCAACAGCTTCTGTCTTAGGGAAACCGCGGCGGAACGGCTCAAAGTGGGGCATTTTGCGTGTTCGAAGGCGCGCCATAATTGGCCGCTTCTGCGCCCCTGGAGCCGCGTCCGTCCGGCTGTCCGTGTGCTGCCGCTAAGTTCCGGGCCGAACCTGTCCCTGAACCGTCTAGGCGGCTTTCCGCTGCGGTGGAGTCATCCCTGTCTCCTCCAGCTTCCGGCAACCGGACGTCTTACGAAACCTGACACCGTCAAGGTTTCCGTCCGGTCGGTGCCGGCTTTCGCCAAGCACAGGTGGAGACTGCGCCCGTCTTGCCGAGCCGTCAATAGCCATTTTTCCGGCACAGGGGCACCTCGCACGACATCGCCGGGGGATCGCAGTGCAGCGCCAAGCCCATCAATCACTTGGATCGATCCTTCGGCGCTGCGAAATATCGGCTGGGGGGCGCGTTNCTGCCG
>NZ_BACT01000754.1:0-1640 GCF_000333255.1 Methylobacterium sp. B1
AAGCCTTGGCCCGGGCGCTTGGCGCCCCCTACTTAGACGGGCCGGATCCCGTTGGCCTTGGGCCTGCGCTTCCCCGACAGCTGGGTGGCCGTCCTCGCGCCGCTGGCGCCGGGATCGGTGTCGCCCTGGGTGCTGGCGCCCCGGGGCCGGGCGATCGCGGACCTCCTCGACGCCCCGGGCCGCGCTCCGTGCCGCGCCGCCATGCCGGCGATCACCAGCCCCACGCGCCTGCGCGAGGCCGTGTTCGCGGCCATCCCCGAGCAGGTGGCGGATCATGCGGCGCACGACCTGCGGCGGCGCGCCCCCGAGCGGGCGACGGCCCCCGAGCCCGCCCTCCGCTGGCTGCTGGTCCTCGCCCTCGCGGTCACCGCCGCGCTCTGCCTGTGCGCGGCGCTGCCGCCCCCGCTGGCGCGCGCGGTGGTGATCGCCGGGCAGATCCTGTTCCTGGCCATGGCGGCCCTCCGGATCGCGGCCCTCGCCATCGCGGCCCCGGTGGAGCCGGAGGCGGTGGCGCCCCTCGCCGAGGCCGACCTGCCGGTCTACACGGTCCTCGTCCCCCTCCACCGCGAGGCGGCGGTGGTGCCGGACCTGCTCAAGGCGCTCTCCGCCCTCGATTATCCGGCCGCCAAGCTCGACATCAAGCTGCTGCTCGAGGCGGACGACGCGGAGACCGCTTCCGCCCTTCCCCGGGACACCCTGCCGGCCCGGTTCGAGGTGATCACGGTGCCCCCGGGCGGCCCGCGCACCAAGCCCCGGGCGCTCAACGCCGCGCTGCCTTTGGCCCGCGGCGCCCTGCTCACGGTCTACGACGCCGAGGACGTGCCCGATCCCGGACAGCTGCGGCTGGCGGCCGCCCTGTTCGCGCGCCTGCCCGCGCGCACCGCCTGCCTCCAGGGGCGGCTCGTGATCGACAATGCCGGCGATTCGTATCTCGCCCGCGTCTTCGCCCTCGAATATGCCGGCCTGTTCGACGTGCTGAACCCGGCCTTCGCCCGCTGCGGCCTGCCGGTCCCCCTCGGCGGCACCTCGATGCACCTGCGCACCGCGGTGGTGCGGGCGCTGCACGGCTGGGATGCCCACAACGTCACCGAGGATGCGGATCTCGGGCTGCGGCTGGCGCTCGCGGGCTACACCGTCGGCGACCTGCCCAGCCCCACCTTCGAGGAGGCCCCCGCCCGTCTCGGACCCTGGCTCGGCCAGCGCACCCGCTGGCTCAAAGGTCTGGTCCAGACCAGCCTCACCCACGGGCGGCGCCCCCTCGACACCGCACGCAGCCTCGGCGGCCTGGAGACGCTCTGCGCCGTCGCGCTGGTCCCGGGGACGGTGGCCTCGGCGCTCGCCTACCCGGTCTGCCTCGTCGCGGCGGCGTGGTCCTTCCTGGTCCTGGAGATCCCGGCCGCGCCCGCCTTCTTGGACAACCTGCCCACCGGGCTCGCCATCACCCTGTTCGGGACGGGGCTCGCTGCTCTGGTCCTGCCCGCCCTCGCCGGCTGCGCCCGGCGCGGCTGGGGGGACCTCGCCCAGTCGGTCCCGTGGATGCCGGTCTACTTCCTGCTGGTCAGCCTGGCCGCGTGGCTGGCGCTGATCGAGCTGGTCCGCGCCCCGCTGCGCGGAACAAGACCCGGCACGGCTCGCGCGGC
>NZ_BACT01000753.1:0-5459 GCF_000333255.1 Methylobacterium sp. B1
CGCCCTCGACTGGCTCGCCGTGCACGGACCGGCGCGCGGGATCGGCGGCCCGACGATCCTTGCCGGCTGGTCCGCGGGGGCGCACCTCGCCGCTCTCCACCTCGGACATCCCGCCGTGTCCGCGATCCTGGCGATCTCCGGCGTCTACGACCTCGCGCCGATCCGCGAGACCTACCTGAACGAGAAGCTCGGGCTGACCGAGGTCGAGATCGAGACGCTGTCGCCCCTGCGGCTGGCGGTCACGCCGAAGCCCATGACGATCGCCTACGGCAGCCGGGAGCTGCCCGCCCTCGTCCACGACGCACGCAACCTCCACGCCCTGCGCAGCGCCGCCCACGCGCCGGGCGCCCTGCTGCCTGTGCCGGGCGCCGACCACTTCTCGATCCTCGACGGATTCCGCCGGCCCGACGGCATCCTGGTCCGGGCCGCGCAGGACCTTCTCGGAGGCGCCCGATGAGCCGCGAGGGCGTCGGGGCCTCCCTGCCCCGCAAGGAGGACGACCGCCTGATGCGCGGGCGCGGCCAGTATGTCGGCGACCTCCGGTTGCCGGGTCTGCAGGACGTCGCCTTCGTGCGCAGTCCGATGGCGCATGCCCGGATCCGCGCCATCCACGTGCCGGAAGCCTGCCGCGACCGCGTCTTCACCGCCGCCGACCTCGACGGGGTGCTGCCGATCCGGGCCGTCTCAGGGCTGCCCGGCTTCAAGGTCTCTGAGCAGCCGGTGCTCGCCACCGGCAAGGTCCGGCAGGTGGGCGAGTTGGTGGCGATGTGCGTCGCCCCGACCCGCGCGGAGGCCGAGGACATCGCCGCCTCCGTGGTGCTCGACCTGGAGGAATTGCCTGCAATCCACGACATGCTGGCCGCGCGCGAGCCGGGCTCCGCCCTCGTCCACGAGCACTGGGGCGACAACGTCTTCCTGGAGACCCTGGTCGACGTCGGCATCGAGAGTGCCCTCGACGCGCCGATCCGGGTCAGCCGCACCATCTCGACGGGGCGGCAATGCATGGCGCCGATCGAGGGCCGCGGCACCGTCGTGCAGCTCGATCACCGCCTCGACCAGCTCGTCGTCCACACCGCGAGCCAGATGCCGCACATCGTGCGCAACGGTCTCTCGGAATGCCTCGGGATCGAGCAGGGGCGCATTCGCATCGTCTCGCCGGATGTCGGCGGCGGATTCGGCTACAAGGCGATCCTGCTCGCCGAGGACGTGGCGCTGGCGTGGCTCGCGCTCCGCTACGGCCACCCGGTCCGCTGGCTGGAGGACCGACGCGAGCACCTGACCGCCAACGCCAATTGCCGCGAGCACCATTACCGCATCACCGCCTACGCGGAGCGGGACGGGACCCTGCGCGGCATCGACTGCGAGGCCACCGTCGATTCCGGCGCCTACTCGGCCTATCCGTTCTCGGCCTGCCTGGAGGCCGCGCAAGTCGCCAGCATCCTGCCGGGGCCCTACGACTTCCCGGCCTATCGCTGCCGGACATGGTCCGTGGCGACCAACAAGTGCCCGATCCTGCCCTATCGGGGGGTGGCGCGCACCGGCGTCTGCTTCGCCCTAGAACTGGTGCTCGACGCGGTCGCCCGCGCGGCGGGGGTCGCGCCCGAGATTGTGCGCGAGAAGAACCTCGTGCGGCCTGACCAGATGCCGTTCGACAACATCACGAAGAAGCACTTCGACAGCGGCGACTACCCGGAGGCCCTGGCCCGGGCGCTGAAGGCCATCGACGTGGAGGCGGTCCGCGCACGCCAGCGGCAGGGCGAGCCGGATGGGCGCCGGATCGGCCTCGGCCTCGCGATCTACTGCGAGCAGGCGGCGCACGGCACCTCGGTCTATTCCGGCTGGGGGATCCCGATGGTGCCGGGCCACGAGCAGGCCAGCGCCCGCCTGACCCCGGACGGCGGCCTGGAGCTGCGGATCGGCGCCCATTCCCACGGCCAGGGTCTGGAGACGACCCTCGCCCAGGTCGCCCACGAGATCCTGGGCGTGCCGGTGGCGCGTACCCGCCTCGTCCACGGCGACACGGCGATGACACCCTACTCCACCGGCTCCTGGGGCTCGCGCGTGATGGTGATGGCCGGCGGCGCGGTCGCGGCGGCCTGCGAGGAACTGCGCGCCCGCGCCGTGCGGATCGGCGCCCACCTGCTCCAGGCGCGGCCCGAGGAGTGCCGCTTCGAAGGCGGCCACGTCGTCAGCCCCACGGGCGACGTCCCGCTCGAGGCCATCGCCCGCACCTGGTACCGGCGCCCGCAGGATCTCGCGCCCGACACCGATCCCGGCGGCCTCGAAGTCACCGCCGGCTACAAGCCGGTGCGCGATTCCGGCACCTTCTCGTACGCGGCGCACGCGGCCGTGGTGGCGGTCGATCCCGATCTCGGAGCGGTGGAGATCCTCGACTACGTCATCGTCGAGGACGGCGGCACGCTGGTGAATCCCCTCGTGGTCGACGGCCAGATCTACGGCGGCCTCGCCCAGGGGATCGGCACGGCACTGTTCGAGGAGGTGCGCTTCGACGGGCGCGGCCAGCCGCTCGCCTCGACCTTCGCCGACTACCTCCTGCCCGGCGCCGCCGACGTGCCGTTGGCGCGCATCGACCACATGGAGACGCCCTCGCCCTACACGCGCTTCGGCCAGAAGGGCATCGGCGAGGGCGGCGCCATCGCGCCCCCGGCGGCGCTGGCCAACGCCGTCAACGACGCGCTGGCGCCGCTGGGCGTCGAGATGCTGCATTCCCCCGTCACCCCCCGACGCATCGTGGAGGCCGTGCTCGCCGCCCGCGCGCCCGCCGACACCGCGCGGGAGGCCGCATGAAGCCCGCACCCTTCGCCTGGGAGCGGCCGGGCAGCCTCGCCGCGCTCTTGGACCGCCTCGCACAGGCCACCTGCAACGTGAAGCTGATCGCGGGAGGGCAGTCACTCGGGCCGATGCTGAACCTGCGCCTCGTCGAGCCGGATCTCATCCTCGACATCACCGGCATCCCCGAGCTCCGGGAAGCCCGGGTCGAGGGCGACACGCTCGTCCTCGGGGCCTGCGTGACCCATGCCGACATCGAGGACGGGCGCGTTGCCGACGTCACCGGCGGCGCCCTGCAGCGGGTGGCGTCGGCGATCGCCTACCGGCCGGTGCGCAACCGCGGCACGGTCGGCGGCAGCCTCGTCCACGCCGATCCGGCCGCCGATTGGGTCAGCGCCCTGACGGCCCTCGGTGCCGAGGTCGAGATCGCGGGCCGGAACGGCCGCCGCACCCTGCCGGTGGAGCGCTTCGTCACCGGCGCCCTCGAAGTGGCGCTCGGCGCGGGCGAGATCCTCGTCGCCGTGCGCGTGCCGGCGCTGCCGGCGGGCGCCGCCTGGGGCTACGTCAAGCACTGTGCGAAGATCGGCGAGTTCGCCCACGCCATCGGAGCCGTGCGCCTCGAACCCGGCGCGGGCCGGGGCCGGGCCGTGATCGGCGCGGTCGAGGGGCCGCCCGTGCTCCTGGCCGATGCGCGCCCGCTCTTCGGCGGCCGCATCGGCGCCGACTTCGCCGCGCGCTTCGATCCCCGGGTCGCGGATCAGGCCCTGCGGGAGGCCGGGATGGCCGACGCGGTCGAGCGGCACATCCACGTCACCGTCCTCGCCCGCGCGGTGGCGGCGGCCGGGCCCGTTCCCCACGCCAAGCCCCTTCCGGAGGCCGCATGAGCGCCGCGCTGGCCGAACCCGGGGCGTCCCGCATGGCCCTCGCGCTGACGGTGAACGGCCGCGCCGTCCGGGTCGCGGCCGAGCCACGCAGCCATCTCGGCGACGTGCTGCGCGACGAGCTCGACCTCACCGGCACGCATCTGGGCTGCGAGCACGGCGTCTGCGGCGCCTGCACGGTGCTGCTCGACGGCGAGCCCGCCCGCGCCTGCCTGACCTTCGCGGGCGCCTGCGCGGGCGCCGCCGTCACCACGATCGAGGGCCTCGACACGGACGCGATCACGGGCGAGCTGCGGGCCGCCTTCAACCGCGAGCATGCGCTCCAGTGCGGCTACTGCACGCCCGGGATGCTGGTGGCCGCCCGCGACCTGGTCCTGCGGCTGCCCGAGGCCGACGAGCGGCGGATCCGCGTCGGCCTGTCGGGCAATCTCTGCCGCTGCACCGGCTATGCCGGCATCGTCCGGGCCGTGATGGCGGTGATCGCGGACCGGCGCGGGCGCGGCATCCCCCCGGAGACCGGCGCGGCGCGCGCCCTCGGCCCGGTCGGCGCGCGGGTCGGCGAGGCGATGGTCGCGCCCCTGACTCCGCCGGCCAAGCCCCTCGCCCCGGTCGCGCCCGCCGCGGTGGCGGATCTGTCCGACACCTTTGAGCCGGCTCACAGCTTCACGCAGGCGCTCGACCTCGCGCATCCGCCGGAGGCCGTCTTCGCGCTGCTGGGCGATATCGACGCGGTCGCCGCCTGCCTGCCCGGCGCGGTCCTGACGGCGCGGCCCGCGCCCGACGCCGTGGAGGGCGGCCTGCAGGCGCGGATCGGACCGATCGCCGTGACGTTCCGCGGTCGCGCCCGCCTCACGCGGCAGGAGGCGGCGCGGACCGGCTCGGTCCACGGCGCCGGAACCGACTCCGGCGGCCGCTCGGCCACCGAGGGCCGGATCCGCTACCGGGTCGAGGCTGGACCGGCGCCGGGCACCGCCCGGGTCGCACTCGACGTCGGCTACACCCTGACCGGGCCACTCGCCCAGTTCGGCCGCCCCGGCCTCGTGCGCGACCTCGCCGGCCGCATCGCGGTGGAGTTCGCCCGCAACCTCGATGCCCGGCTCTCGGGCGTCGCGGCCCCGGCCCCCGCCGGCCTCAAGCCGCTCCGCCTGCTCCTCGGCCTCGCCCGCGCGCGCCTCGCGGCGTGGTTCGGCCGCGCCTGATCCCACCCCGCCTCAACGCACCGGAGACACGCGAATGCCCAGCAGGTTCACCCTCACGACCGCGATCCTGCTGGCGCTGACGGCGACGGGCGCCCGGGCGGACGCGATCCGCATCGGCGTCAACGAGCCCCTGACCGGGCCGTTCGCGGCCTCGGGCACCTACGTGGTGAACGGCGCCAAGATCGCCGCCGACGAGATCAACGCCAAGGGCGGCGTCCTCGGCAAGACGCTGGAACTCGTGATCGAGGACAACAAGAGCAACCCGACCGAGGCCGCCGCGGTCGCCGAGAAGCTGATCACCAGCGACAAGACCCCGGTGATGATGGGCGCCTGGGGCTCCAGCCTGACGCTCGCCGTGATGCCCAAGCTCGCGGATTACGAGACGCCGATGCTGGTCGAGACCTCCTCGTCCGGCAAGATCACGACCTCCGGCAACCCTTACGTGTTCCGGATCTCGCCGCCCTCGTCGCTGGAGGCCGAGACCTTCGCGCCGATGGTCGGCCGCCTCGGGCTGAAGAAGGTCGATTTCCTCGTCCTCAACAACGACTTCGGTCGCGGCGCAGCGACCGATTTCGGCAAGATGCTCAAG
>NZ_BACT01000752.1:0-3885 GCF_000333255.1 Methylobacterium sp. B1
GCGAGCGCAGCAGCTCCGCGTGCATCTGCGCGCGGATCTCGGGATCGAGCTTCTAGAACGGCTCGTCGAGGAGCAGGATCCGGGGCTCGGTAACGAGGCTGCGCGCGAGCGCCACCCGGCTGCGCATGCCCCCCGACAATTCGTGCGGGTAGGCGTCGCGGAAGGCCTCGAGCCCGACGAGCCGCAGGGTCTCGTCGACCCGCCGCGCCCGCTCCGCCCGGCCCATGCGTCCGGCCTCGAGCCCGAAGGCGACATTCTGGGCGGCCGTGCGCCAGGGCAGCAGCCGGTCCTCCTGGAACATGTAGGTCATCGCCCGCCAGTCGCGGAAGGCGTGTGACGGGATGCCGTCGAGGAGGACGGCCCCCTGATCGGGCTCGACCAGCCCGGCGATCATGTTCAGGAGGGTGCTCTTGCCGCAGCCCGACGCGCCCAGGATCGCGACGATCGCGTGCTGCGGGATCGCGATGTCGATGGCGTCCAGGACGTGGAGCGGCCCGCCCTCGCGCCGGTCGAACCACTTGCTGACATGATCGAGCGCGACGGCGTTCACGGCTCGCCTCCGTCGGCCATCGGCGCCTGCATCGGCGGCTGCACCGGCGCCACCACCGCGGTGTCGCGCAGGCTGGCGATGACCTTCTCCAGGGTCATGTCGCGGAACGTCTCGACGTGGCGGCGCGCCACCAGGGCGGCGCTGTCGGCATCCCCCGCCACGAGATGCTCGATCATCGCGGTGTGGTCGTTCTCGATGTTCGGCCTGACCCCCTGCACGCCGAAGCCGAGGGCGACGAGGCGGGTCATCTCGTCGAGGAGGCCCGACAGGGTCCGGTACAGGCGTCCGTTCCCGGCCGCGGCGGCGATCGCGAGGTGGAAACCCCGGTTGGCCTCCAGGAAGAAGTCGATCTGGTTGCCCATCTCCACCGTGATCTTGCGGCGGCAGGCCTGCTCGAGGCGCTCCAGATGCGCCCGGTTCACGCGGCCGGCGGCGCCCCGGGCCGCGAGGGGCTCGAGCTCCATCCGGAGGGCGAAGACCTCGTCGACATCCTTCACGGTCACCGGGCTGACCCGGTAGCCGTGCCGCGGCATCGAGCTGACGAAGCCTTCCTGGGCCAGGCGCTGCAGCGCGATCCGGCAGCTCGCCTTCCCGATCTCGAACCGCTCCATCACCTCGGCCTCGGTGAAGCGCGTGCCGGGCAGGAGGCGGCAGGCGACGATCTCGCGCCGCATCAGGTCGTAGGCCTGATTGCCCTTGCGCGTGGCGTCGGGGACGGCGAGCACCGTCGCCATCGAGCGAGCCGGCCCGGACCTGTCATCGCGCGTCGTCATGGCCCCTCGCTGTTCGGGCATTGAGGATCCCACAGCATGCTGTGAGCAGCTCACCGCACGCAGGACATGTGCCAAGCACGCGTCCGCCCGGCCGCGCCCATTAGGCATTGGTGAGCAGAACGATTGTCGGATGCCGGCATTCGCCCCAGGCTGGGAAGCTCAGATTCGCCGGGTGATCAGCTCAGCACGCCCTGTGGGCATGTCATGCCGTATTTATGCGCAACCGGCGCGCGCTCTGTAAATGAAATACCCGTCCAATTTTCACGAAGGTATTGGGATAAGGAACCTTTCGAAACTCTTCGACGCAGCATAATCTGTGTCTTCTTTAGGCAGGCGCCGCGCCCTACACGATGTCGGGCTGGCCGCGCCGGTGCTCGTGCCCCGCGATGACGCGGCGCAGGAGCCGGGTCAGGGTGTCCTGCTCCGCCGGGGTAAGGGCCTCGACGGTCAGGGCGTGCGCGGCCCGCGCCGCCGGCTCCATCGCGCTGTGGAGCGCGGCCCCCGCTTCCGTCAGCCGACAGACCTGCGCGCGGCGGTCGAGGGGCGAGGTCGAGCGGCTCACCAGGCCGCGCGCCGCGAGACGTTTCAGGGCGCCGGTCGTCGTCGTCCGGTCGAGGGCGACCGCGCTCGCGAGGGTCGTCTGATCGGCCTCCTCCAGGTCCCGCAGCAGCGACAGCAGGCTGTACTGCAGCGGAGTGACGCGAAACGCGGCACAGCTTTCCGCGAAAAGGCTGACGTGGATCTGGTGCATGCGGCGGGCCAGGAAGCCTGGGCGCTCGCCCAGGGGCCAGTGCCGCGTGTCCGTCGCCCCGTTCGCCTTTGCCGACCCCGCCGCGAATCCGGCGTCCAGACCCTCATCCATCGTCCGACTCCGCAGAACGGTTCCAGTCTTGGCACGCCGCGTGCTTCGCCGAAATACGAAGCATGCTTCGCTTTTGGCAAGGGCGAGGCCGGCGCGCGCCGGCCGGGACCACGAGGTCGACATGGACAATCGCCGCTACGATCTGGTTCTGCGGGGCGGGCGGGTCATCTGCCCGGCCTCCGGCATCGACGGCATCCGCGACGTCGCGGTGCAGGACGGGCGCATCGCCGCCGTGGCGGAGACGATCCTGCCCTCGGCCGCCGCCGAGGTCATCGACGTCACGGGCAAGCTCGTCCTGCCCGGCATGATCGACACCCACGCCCACGTCTACCAGTACGTCACCGGCCGGTTCGGCCTGAACCCCGACATGGTCGGCGTGCGCTCGGGCGTCACGACGGTGGTGGACCAGGGCGGCCCGTCCTGCATGACCCTGCCGGGCTTCCGCCACTTCGTCGCCGAGCGGTCGCAGACGCAGGTGCTCGCCTTCCTGTCGGCCTACCTCGTCGGTGGCCTGGAGGGGCATTTCTACCCGAACCTCTACAGCCCGGACGGCGTCGACATCGACGCGACGGTGAAGTCGGCCACCGAGAACCGCGACCTCGTGCGCGGCATCAAGGGCCATGCCGAGATCGGCGGCTTCGCCCGCTGGGGCATCAAGGTGATGGAGATGGCCGCCGAGATCAGCCGGCGCGCCGACCTGCCGCTCTACGTGCATTTCGGCCAGCTCTGGGGCCTGCCGGAATCCGGCGCCAACGGCGAAGATGCCGACACCATCGTCGAGCGGGTGATCCCCCTGCTGCGGCCCGGCGACGTGCTGGCCCATCCCTTCACCCGCCACCCGGGCGGCTTCATCAACGAGCAGGGCGAGGTCCACCACATCATCCGCCGAGCCATGGAGGCCGGGCTGAAGGTCGATGTCGGCCACGGCAGCCACTTCTCCTACCGCGTCGCCCGCGCCTCGCTGCCGGCGGGCGTGATCCCCTACACGCTGGGCGCCGACATGCACGGCTACAACACCGAGGTGCCTCAACCCGCCGGCACCCCGGACGAACACCACGACGACGAGAACCACCCGTTCCTCGGGCAGGCGCGGTTCAGCCTCACCCAGGCGATGAGCTCGATGATGGCGCTCGGCATCCCGCTGGAGGACGTGGTGCCGATGGTGACGTCGCATCCGGCCGAGATGCTGCGCATGGGCGACCGGATCGGCGCCCTCAAGGTCGGATACGCGGCCGACGTCTCGGTGCTGCACGACGATCGCGGCCGCTTCCTGCTGCGCGACAACGAGGACACGCGGGTGATCGCCGACCGCCTGCTGCGCCCGGCCTTCTGCCTGCGCGCGGGGAAGCGATTCGAGGCCGACTCGCCGATCCTGCCCCAGGCGATCGCGGCCTGAGGCGGCGCCGATGCCCGCCTTCGTCCTCGACGACCCGACACCGCCGGATCCGCGCCACCGCTGGGACAGCCTGGACGCGGCGGCCCGGGGCGCCTGCTACGACAACAACGCGGGCGTGCCCGACAGCGCCGCGCAGGTCGCCGCCCGCAACGCGGCCTCCGCGACCTACCGGGCCGCGCATCCGGACGGGCTCGACATCCCCTACGCCGCCGGAGCGCGCAGGGGCTTCGACCTCTACCCGGCGACGGAGACGGGGGCGCCCTGCCTCGTCTTCGTCCACGGCGGCTACTGGCAGCGCAACGCC
>NZ_BACT01000751.1:0-5811 GCF_000333255.1 Methylobacterium sp. B1
GGCGGCGGGCGCCGCTCAGTACGCCTACGGCGAGGCCCGGGACACGGTGCGCGACCTGCGCCACGGGGGCGAGCACCTCGTCGAGGAGGGGCGCGCCCCGTTCCGTGAGGTCAGCGATCGCGGGCACGCCCTGGCCGACGAGGCGATCGCCACAGGCACCACGCAGGCCTGAAGCACGTCGGGGTGGCGCTCCAGCACCAGCTCGACCTCGCCGGGGAAGATGTTCTCGCCGCCCGAGACGAACATGTCGTCGGTGCGTCCGAGGAAGTAAAAGAACCCGTCGGCGTCGCGGCGGAACACGTCGCCGGTGTCGTAGAATCCGTCCGCGGTGATCGGAACGGGCACGTCCGGCCGGTTGTGGTAGCCGAGCATGATCGCGGGGCTGCGCATCTGCAGAACGCCGGTCGCCGGCCCGTCTGGCCCGACGAGGCGCACCGAGACCTGGGGATGCGGTGCGCCGACCGACGCGACCGGCGTCGGCAGGCCGTCCGGATGGTCGCCGAACACGACCGGGCCGCCCTCGGTGGTCCCGTAGGCGTTGAGGATGCGGGCGTTCGGCAGGAGGGCGCGGATCTGCCGGGCCAGGGCGTCGTTGACGGGCGCCGAGCCCATCCGCACCGTCCGCACGCCAGTGAGGTCGGCCTCCGCCAGGAGATCCGGCTCCCGCAGCATCATGGCGATCATCGGCGGCACGGCGGTGAGCCACGTGCAGCGATGGCGATCGATCGCCGCAATGTAGGCCCGCGCCTCGAATTGCGGCAGCAGCACCATCGTGGCGCCGGCCGCGCAGACGAGGAGCGCCAGGGCCAGCGCGTTCATGTGGTAGAGCGGGGCCGCGACGAGCAGCCGGTCGTCGCGCAGGTTCGTCTCCGCGGCGCGGGTCCGCGCCACCCAGAGGTGGCTCGCATGGCTCAGCCGCACGCCCTTCGGCCGGCCCGTGGAGCCGGACGTGTAGAGGAACAGGGCCGCCTCGCCGGGCTCCGGCACGATCGGCACGAAGGGTCCGGGATCGAGCCAGGCCGCAAAACCCTCCGGCCCGTCATCGTCGAACCCGGCGATCCGGATATCGGGGTCGAGCCCCGCCAGCATCGCCCGGCGCGGGCGGTCGCAGAGCACGAGCCGCGCCCCGCAATCGGCGAGCACGGCCGCGATCGTGGCCGGCGGGAACTTGTGATTGACCGGGACCGGGACCACGCCGGCCCGCATCGCGCCGAGCAGCGCCGCGACGGTGTCGGGCCGGTTGGTCGAGAGGATCGCGACCCGCGCGCCGCGGGAGATCCCGCCGCGTACGAGGCCGCGGGCGAAGGCGTCGGCCCTGGCATCGAGGCCGGCGCGGGTCATCACCTCGGGCCCGCCCTCGGGGGCGACGCCGATGATGAGTGGCCGGTCCGGCGGCCCAAACCGGTCGACGAGGTCGCCGAGATTGGTCGCACCCGTGGTCGCGCACGTCATAGGGCCGCCCGGCACGCGAGGTGGAGGTCGAAGGCCGGCAGTGTCAGATCGGCCGCGTCCGGCCCGTGCCGGACCCAAGTCGCCTCCGGGAGGACGGCCGAGCGGGCTTCGAGGGCGTCGAGGCCGCGAAAGTGCAGGCCGAGGGCGGCGAAACGGGCGGCCGGACCCGGCACGATCACGATCCGCGTCTCCCCGACCCGGATGGTGAAGCCGGCGCCCGCGGCCTCGGCCGGAGCGCCGATCGCGGCCGCGTAGAGGGAAGCGTCGGCCTCCGGCGCCGGGCTCTCGATCGTCAGCGCGTCGATCCCCGAAAAGCCGTTCGGATGGTCGAGCCATTCGGGGCGCCAGACGAGATTCGGGGTCAGGTGCTCGCAATGGTAGAGGCGACCCGCCGGAAACCGGCCGGCCGGCACCCGCACCGTGCGGAACTGGGCCTGTTCCGTGCGGCCGTCGACGGTCACCGGGCGCGAGAAGGCGACGGGCGGACCGGCCGCGAGCCCCGCTGCCGCCAGCCGCGCATGGGTCGGGTCGGCGTCCCGGCTCGCCACCACGAGCCCGTTCAGGCCGAACGGGCTGTCCAGAACGTCCTGCCGCTGCGGCCCCATTTCGGGCACGCCGACAAGCTCCAGGTAGGGGCCTGCCGTCATCATCAGGTGGTTGATCGAGCCCAGCGAGTGGTGGCCGCGGGGTGTCAGCGAGAAGCCGAGGGCGGCGAACAGGTCCGCCGCCTCGTCCATCCGCCGCAGCACGTTGATCACGACGTGGTCGAGGGCCCCGTCCGCCGGGGCGCCGGGGGGCGGCCGCGTCATTTCGCCGGCGCCGTCATGTAGACGCCGCGGCCGCTCGCGAGCAGACGTCCCGCATCGTCGAGGATCTGCGCCTCGGCGACCGAGAGCTGGTTGCCAAACTTCACCACCGTGCCGCGGCAGGTGAGATCGCCCTGCATCGCGGCGCGGTGATAATCGACCCGCAGGTCCACCGTGGGGACGCCCCGGCCGGTCTTGGAGACCAGCGCCCAGTCGGCAGTGAGGTCGACGAGCGTCGCCAGGATGCCGCCGTGGACGTAGCCGCGCTCGGCGTTGACGACCCATTCGGGCCGCCACGTCGCCTTCAGCTCGATCGTGCCCTCGCCGACGGCGACGACGGAGAGGCCGAGCCACTGGTGGAACGGGCCGCGCAGCAGCAGCGCCTCGACCTGCTCCTTGCTGAGGGGGGTGTCGGACATGGCTTCGGGATCTCCTCGGGCGGGGCTGGGGGCGACGACGCGCGGTGGACCGGCCTCAGACGGTGTCAGGGGGTGACGACGATCTTGCCCATGACCTCGCGGTCGCGGATCATCCGCAGGCCCTCGGCGGCCTTTTCCAGGGGCAGGACCTTGTCGATGGTCGGCTTCAGCGTGCCGGCCTGGATCATGTCCATCAGGGCCGACAGGTCGTCGTCGTAGAAGCTGTTCGAGCCGATCACCTTGAGCTCGAAGCTCCAGATGTAGCGGAGATCCTCCTTGGGATCGTGCCCCGCGGTCGCGCCGCAGACGAGCAGCGTGCCGCCGCGCTTCAGGCACTTGAGCGAGGGCACCCAGGTGTCGCCGCCGGTGAAGTTGATCACCACGTCGACGCCGCCCTCGTAGGTCCGGCGCTGCGGCTTGCCGTACTGCTGGATCGCCCATTTGGAGAAGTCGGTCTCGCGGTAGTTGACGACGTGGTCGGCGCCGAGCGCCGTCAGCGCCGCCATCTTCTCGGCGCTGCCCGCGCAGGCGATCACCTCGGCGCCGAGCTGCTTGGCCAGCATCACGCAGCCCGTCCCGACGCCGCCGCTGGCGCCGAGGATCAGGACCCGGTCGCCGGCCTTCACGGTGTTGTGGGTGATCAGCATGCGGTGGGCCGTGCCGTAGGCCACCGGCAGGGAGGCGGCGTCCGCGTAGCTCACGTCCGGCGGCATCGCGATCAGCTGGCCCGTCGAGACCCGGCAATACTCGGCCATGCCGCCGTCGAGCATCTCGCCCATCAGGCCCTTGGCCTTGTTGAGTGGGTTGACCAGCACCCGGTCGCCGACGCGCCACTCCGCGACGCCCTCGCCGAGCTCGACGATCTGTCCGGCCATGTCGAGGCCGATCACCACCGGCATCGGCACCTTGATGCCGGGCATGCCCTTCACGGTGAATACGTCGTGGTAGTTGAATGAGGACGCGCCGACGCGGATCAGAACCTCGCCTGGGCCGGGGGACGGCTTCGGATAGTCGTTCACCACCTTCAGCGTGTCGATGTCGCGTGCGCCTCCAGCACGAGCGCTTTCATCGTCTCAGCCATCGGGAAAACCCTCTTCTGCAGGTCGGAAAGGCTACGGGATCGTCTTCGACCGCTCGTAGGGGCCGGGAACCAGGGCGGTGTCGGGCAGGCTGCCCTGGACGGCGCCGACCGCCTTGAACACGTCGAATTCGCGCTTCAGCGAGGCGATGTCGGCAGGCTCCAGGCTGACCGTGTAGATGCCGTCCCAGAGACCCGCGTAGGCGGCGGCGTCGGCATCGCTCAGGTTCGCGGCGGCCTTCAGGATCTTGGCCACCCCGGGCTTGTCGGCCTGGCCGAACGCGTAGGCCTTGCGCATCGCGGCCACGACCTTGGCGGGCGCGTCCGGATTCTGGGTCATCCAGGCGTTGCGCATCAGGCCGACGCCGAGGACCGGCGGCGCGTCCTGCTGGGTGAGGCGCTTCCACTCCTCCCGGAAGGTGCCCAGACGGCGCAGCTTGACGTCCGGCAGGAGCGCGAGGGTCACGGTGCGCAGGGCCGCCGCGTCGATGTCCTTCTGGACGAGGAATTGCGCCAGCCGGGAATCGTTGCCGGGCACGGCCTGGTAATCGGCGGGCTTCAGGCCGTGATTGGTCTCCAGGATCGCCGCCGCGATGGCGGCGGTGCCGCTGCCCGCGGGCGAGGTGCCGATCTTCTTGGCCCTAAGGTCGGCCATCGTCTTGATCGGCGAGTCCTCAAGGACGACGAAGTCGAGGTCGGCCACCTGCGTCGCCAGGACGATGCTCATCGGCAGGCCGTCGGCGGTCACGCTCAGCGCCGTTCCCGCGCTCGCCGCGATCGCGAAATCGATCGCCCCGGCGGCCATGGCCTTGGTGGGCGCGTTCACGTCCGGAAACTTGACGTATTCGGCCGTCAGCCCCTCCTTCTCCATGAACTTGCCGGCCTCCAGCACGGCGCCGAAGCCGAGGCTGATGCCGGAGCTCCAGTAGCCGATGCGCACCGTCTCGGCGCGCGCGAGGGCGGGCAGGCCGACCGCGCAGAGCGCGGCGACGGCGAGGACGCGGATCCGTTTCAAGGCGTTCTCCAGGGGGTGCAAAGAGAGGACGTGCGACGGGCGTTTCCCCGCGTGGCTTCGGCCGTCACGGCTGCGCCACCTTCTTCCAGGCGAACAGGCGCTGCTCGGCCGGCTTCAGGACGAGCGTCTCGAGTCCGATCATCAGGGCGACCAGGGTGAGGGTCCAGGCGAAGACCTGATCGGTTTGGACGAGGTCCGCCGCCTGCCGCAGGCGGTAGCCGATGCCGCTGCTCGCCCCCAGCGACTCCGCCACGAGCACGACCCGCGCCCCGAAGCCGATGGCGAGACGCGCGCCCGAGAAGAAGGCGGGCAGGATCGTCGGCAGGTAGATCTTGGTCAGCACCTTGTGGCGCGGCATGCGGAAGGTGCGGGCGAGTTCGAGATGCTCGGCGCTGACCGTGCGCGTGCCCTGCCAGACGTTGGTCAGGATCAACGGCATCGCGGTCATGAACACCACGAAGATCGTGGTCCAGTTCGAGAGACCGAACCAGATCAGCGCGAAGATCGCCCAGATCGCCGACGAGACGGTGTTGGTCACCGTCAGCACCGGCTCGAAGAACCGGCCGAGGCGAGGGCTCGCGCCGAGCAGCAGGCCGAGCGGCAGCCCCACCAGGGCCGCGAAGGCGAGGCCCGCGCCGATCCGGCCCAGCGTGATGCCGAGATCGGCGGCGAAACTCGGCGTGGCGACGAGGCCGAGCCAGGCGTGCCAGACCCGCGCGGGGCTCGGCAGGACGAAGCTCGGCGCGTGCAGCGATCCGAGCTGCCACGCGGCCAGCGCCAGGGCGAGGAGGGCGAGCCTCTGGAGGAGCACGCCCGCCCGGCGTCCGGCGCCGGACGTCCGTGTCTGCCGGATCAGGCGCCGCGGGGTCTTCACGAGCATCGCGCGCTCGCGGCGGAGAGGCTGATGCGCAGGCGCCGGACCTCCTCGGCGACCTCCGCCGAGAGGGGGTCGCGGGGATACGGCAGGTCGATCGCCCGGACCGCACCGATCCGGCCCGGACGCGGGTGAAGAACGACCACCTGGCTCGCCACACCACCGCT
>NZ_BACT01000750.1:0-2813 GCF_000333255.1 Methylobacterium sp. B1
CCAACGTTCATTGCAGCCCTGCGGACGGCATGATTTTACCGGAGCGATCGGGTAGGATCGGCTTCAGATGAGGCGGGGCCTGCACGGGATCCTCCGCCGGGGAGATCAGGTCCATGGCAATTCTTCGTCCCGCGCTGCTTCTCGGCCTCTTCCTCGGGGCGGCGCCGGCGCTGGCCCAGGGCCCGGCTCCGGGCACCAATCTGGGCTCTGCCGCGTCCCCGGCCACGGCGGGTTCCCAGGTCAGCGGCCGCCGGACCACGGCCACCGGCCAGACCAAACCCCCGGGCGGCACCGCAGCCACCGGATTGCCGCAGCCCGTGAACCAGGCCGAGATGATCAAGGCTCAGAAGGCCGCCGAGGCCCGCTCGAAGGCCTGGGACAGCAAGATGCGCCACACGATGGGCTCGATCTGCCAGGGCTGCTGAGGCCCGGGCGGTCGTCCCGGACGCCGGAGACCCGCGTCCGGGACGAGGGTCCGGAAACGCGAAGGGGCCGCCCGAACGGGCAGCCCCTCCTCGGTCGCCGGGGCGACGGGATCAGCGGGAGTAGAACTCGATGACGAGGTTCGGCTCCATCTGCACCGGGTAGGGCACCTCGGACAGGCTGGGGATGCGGGTGACGCGGGCGGTCATCTTGGCGTGGTCGGCTTCGATGTAGTCCGGCACGTCACGCTCGGAGAGCTGGGTCGCCACGATGACGATCTCGAGCTGGCGGGAGGACTCCTTGACCTCGATGAGGTCGCCGGCCTTCACCTGATAGCTCGGGATGTTGACGCGGACGCCGTTCACCTTGACGTGCCCGTGGTTGACGAACTGGCGCGCGGCGAACGGGGTCGCGACGAACTTCGCCCGGTAGACCACGGCGTCGAGGCGGCGCTCGAGCAGGCCGACGAGGTTCTCGCCGGAATCGCCGCGCAGGCGGATCGCCTCGGCGTAGTAGCGGCGGAACTGCTTCTCGGTGATGTTGCCGTAATAGCCCTTGAGCTTCTGCTTGGCGCGCAGCTGCGTGCCGAAGTCGCTCATCTTGCCCTTGCGGCGCTGGCCGTGCTGGCCGGGGCCGTATTCGCGGCGGTTGACGGGGCTCTTCGGGCGGCCCCAGATGTTCTGGCCCATGCGGCGGTCGAGCTTGTGCTTGGCCTGAATCCGCTTCGACATATCTTCCGCGTCCTCTCGTGACGAGAATGAGGAACGCGCCCTCCTTTTCCCGGCCCTTCGCGGTCCGGGACGACAGGGCGGGAGGATCCCGCCCACGGGTGCGCGTGAAAACGCGACGGGGCCCCGTGCGGAGCCCCATCGACGGCGGGTCTTTAGGGGACGGACGCGCCGCGGTCAACCGTGAGAGGTCAGATGGACGAGTCAGTCGTGGTCCGGCGCGGCGCGGCCGCGGACGCGGAGGCGATCCGGGCGCTGGTGGAGGCGGCCTACACCAAATGGATCCCGGTGATCGGGCGCCTGCCGATTCCCATGCAGGCGGATTACGCGCAGGCTTTGCGGGACCACCGCTTCGACCTGCTGCGGACCGGTCCGGATCTCGCCGGCCTGATCGAGACGCGGGCCGAGGCCGATCACCTCTTGGTCGTCAACGTCGCGGTGCACCCGGCCTTCCAGGGCCGGGGCTTCGGCAGCCGGCTGATGGGACGGGCCGACGCCGTCGCGGCCGAGGCCGGGCTCGCGCGGCTGCGCCTCTACACCAACAAGAAGTACACGGCGAACCTGCGCCTCTACGGGGCGCTCGGCTACCGGGTGGAGCGGGAGGAGCTCTACGACGGACCGGGCCGGACCCGCGACGACGACGTCACCGTGCACATGGTGAAGGACTTGGTTTGAGGCATCGGCGCCGGCCTTACCGTCATCGCGAGCGCAGCGAAGCGACCCAGGGTGGCGCGCCGCCGTAGAGCGTGGCGCCTCTGGATTGCTTCGCGGCGCTCGCAAAGACGAGGCGTCTCCCGGCTCCCCTCAGGTCACCACGCTCGGCTCAGGCCGTCCGGTGCGCGGCTCGATCTCGGCGATCGCGCGGGCCGCTGCCGCCACCGGGGCCAGGACCTCGGCAACGGCCAAGTCGAGGCGGTCCGGTGCGTTCTCGTAGCGCTCCAGGTAGACCCGCAGCGTCGCCCCGGCGGTGCCGGTGCCGGAGAGCCGGAACACCGCCCGCGCATCCTCGGCGAAGCCGATCCGGATGCCCTGGCGCTCGGTGAGCGAGCCGTCCACCGGATCGCGGTAGGCGAACTCGTCGGCCGTCGAGACCGTGAGGTCGCCGATCCGCGTGCCCGGCAGACCGGCGAGTTTCTCGCGGAGCGCGTCCATCAGACCGTTGGCGGCGTCCGAATCCACCTCCTCGTAGTCGTGGCGGGCGTAGTAGTCGCGCCCGTAGGTGCGCCAGTGCGCCCGCACCAGCGCGTCGGCCCGCTCGCCCGTGGCGGCGAGGATGTTGAGCCAGAGCAGCACCGCCCAGAGCCCATCCTTCTCGCGCACGTGGTTCGAGCCGGTGCCGGCGCTCTCCTCTCCGCACAGGGTGATGAGGCCCGCGTCGAGGAGATTGCCAAAAAACTTCCAGCCGGTGGGCGTCTCGTAGGCCTTGATGCCCAGCGCGGCCGCGACCCGGTCGGCGGCGCGGCTCGTGGGCATGGAGCGCGCGACACCGGCTAGCCCGCCCGCGTAGCCCGGCGCCCGGTGGGCGTGGGCGGCGAGCAGGGCGAGGCTGTCGCTCGGCGTCACGAACAGGCCCGGGGCCACGATCATGTTGCGGTCGCCGTCGCCGTCCGAGGCGGCGCCGAAATCCGGCGCGTCCGGCCCCTGCATCAGGTCGAACAGGTC
>NZ_BACT01000749.1:0-999 GCF_000333255.1 Methylobacterium sp. B1
CGATGCAAATGAACTAAACTTCCATTGGCCGGTTCTCAAATATAACTTGGACGCGCGCATCATTTAATTTCTGATCCGGGCGCCGGATGGTTCGTCGCAGCCGCACGGGCGCACCCGGATCGGCGGCCTCCGGCGCCAGATGCCCGTCACACAGGCCCGGTAGACCCACACACCATGCCAAGCATCACGGATGCGCCGATGACGCCCTCCGATCTCGACAAAAGGGCCGAACTCACCATCTGGCCCGCACGCGCGACCGGTCGTTCCGCGGAGGGGCGCCCGTTCGCGACGCTGCGCGAAGCCCTCGCGGTTGCGCTCGAGGCGATCGCGTCCGACGACGCCCGGCCGTGGATCATCACCGAGGCCGGTGACATCCTCTCACCGCGCTGGATCCAGGCGCATTCCCGCTCGCGATCCCTGCAATAGCCGGGGCGACGCGGGTCTTGCAGTCACGATCAGCAGCCGATGCAGATGTCGCGCACCACGTGCGGGTGTCGCAGACCGGTGCGCTGGTTCGGAAGCCGTCCTTCGAGGGATGAAAATCCGCTCCCCAGCCCCGGGGGACGTCGGCGCCCCCCGGTCGGGTCGGCCTGGACGGGTGCCGGCGCCGGCGCCGCCGCGACCGGTGCGGGCTGGGCCGGGAGGACGGGAGCGGGAGCGCCGTTTGAGCGTGTCGGTGTGGATCATGACCTGGATGTCGTGGGCATCGGCCACGGACAGGCAGGTGTCGATCGCCGCGGGCGTGGTGCCCCAATCCTCGTGCAGCTTCAACGCGCAGGCACCCGCCCGCACCATCTCGACGAGGCTGTCCGGCCGGGACGCGTTGCCCTTGCCGCCAAGGCAAGATTCATCGGGAAAGCGTCCGCCGCCTCGAACATCCGGGCGATTTGCCAAGGGCCCGGGGTGCAGTTGGTGGCCAAAGTGCCGGGGGCCGGCCCGGTGCCCCCGCCCAGCATCGTGGTGATCCCCGAGCAGAACGCTTCCTCATCTGCTGCGGGC
>NZ_BACT01000748.1:0-903 GCF_000333255.1 Methylobacterium sp. B1
TGTCGGTGGCCTCCCAGGAGACCGCCTTCACGCCGTTCTCGCAGAACTCGAAGGACGAGCCGTGCTCAGGGTCGCCCCAGGCGCAGCCGGGGCAGTCGAACCCGTCGGGCTGATTGGCCTTCAACAGCGCGCGGGCGCCGGTGAGGGGCGCGCGGCTGCCGAGCAGGTGCTTGCCGCAGCTCTTCAGAGCACCCCAGCCGCCGGCGGCGGATGAGCGCTTGGAAGACCCTTCAGATTGGGCCATGAACCGTCCTGGATTGGCTGACGCGACGTGTCTCGCAGACGCGAGATAAGCGGCTCTCCAGGTCCCTCACAATGGCGTGCGGGCGCAGGCCCCTCATGCATGGGGCACAGGCTAAGCTCCCACTCCGCAAAGCCTTTCTAAACTGGCGCGTCCCCTCTCACGCGGTGCGGGCGAGTTCCGCGGCGTCCCGTCCGACCACCGTGGCGAGGCTGGTGACGCCGGCCCGGTCCATCTGCGCCAGCAGGCCCGCCTTGATGCGCCCGACCAGTCCCGGGCCCTCGTACACGAGCGCGGAGTAGAGCTGCACGAGACTGGCCCCGGCCCGGATCTTGGCCCAGGCGGCCTCCGCCGAATCTACGCCGCCGACGCCGATCAGCGGAATCGTGTCTCCGACCCGCAGGCGCGTCTGGGCCAGCATCCGGGTCGCCGGGCCGAAGAGCGGCCGGCCCGACAGCCCGCCGGTCTCCCGGGCGAGCCCCTGCTCGCGGAGGCTCGCCGGACGGGCCACGGTGGTGTTGGACACGACGAGGGCCTGAACGCCGCGCCGTTGCCGCGTTGCGCAAACCGCGTCGAAGGCGTCCAAAGCCATGTCGGGGGCGATCTTCAGGAGGATCGCCGCGTCTGCACCCGCCCGTCGCGGGCCTCGACCGTCCGGGCGA
>NZ_BACT01000747.1:0-1757 GCF_000333255.1 Methylobacterium sp. B1
CCATTTCCTCCAGGGCATGGCCCATCCGGGGAGGTCGAGGCCCAGGGCCGTTCCGCCGCGAGNGCCGCCGCACCCGGCTCGACGATTCATCCGCAGCTTGAACAGGTCGCGGATGAAGGACTCGCTCGGCTCCGACTCGAAGGCCCAGGCGAGGATGTCGGGGTCGAGCAGGTTCCAGCGGCTGCGCTGGCTCACGCGGGTGCCGGTGCGCGGGCGGCTCTCGACGAGCCCCTTCGCGCTCAGGATACGGATCGCCTCGCGATAGGCGGTGCGCGAGACGTTCAATTTCTCAGAGAATTCGATCTCCCCGGGCAGCACGTCCCCGGGGGCGTAGCGGCCGCCGAGGATCGCCACCCCCAGATCGCGGGCGACCGAGCCGTGGATGCGGCGCGAGCCCGAGGCGAGGGGCAGCGTGACGTTCTCCGGACCGCGATCCTGCCTCACTCGTCCACCTCCAGTCCGGGCCACCGGGTCGGTCGGGGCGGGATCGGCGCGATTCTATCCTGAAGTTGTAGGAGCGCAAAGAGGAACACCCCCTGCACCGGAAACACGGCCGCGCTTGCGGCGGGAGGCGAACTGCCCTAGCCTAATTGTATGAGTAGTGAATCACCAGGGCCCGTGACGATCCGCGGCAGCGTCCTGATCGGCGCCGCCGACGTGACCACAGCCGCGCTCTTCCGGGCCGTGGATCCCGCCACCGGAGCGCCCCTGGAGCCGGCCTTCTCGGCCGCAGGCCCTCGGGAGGTGGAGGCCGCCTGCACGCTGGCGGAGGCGGCGTTCCAGCATTTCGCGGAGACGCCACCAGAAACACGCGCTCGCTGTCTCGAAGCTGTGGCCGAGGGCATCGCCGATCTCGGCGCGCCGCTCGTCGAGCGGGCGATGGCCGAGACCGGCCTGCCGCGGGCGCGGCTGGAGGGCGAGCACGCCCGCACGGTCGGGCAGCTGCGGCTGTTCGCGGATCTCGTCCGCTCCGGCGCGTGGATCCGGGCGACGATCGATCCGGCGCAGCACAAGCGGCAGCCGCTGCCCCGGCCGGACCTGCGCCGGCGTCACGTCGCGATCGGCCCGGTGGCGGTGTTCGGCGCCTCGAACTTCCCGCTGGCCTTCTCGGTGGCGGGGGGCGACACCGCCGCCGCCCTGGCGGCGGGCTGCCCGGTGGTGGTGAAGGGCCATCCGGCCCATCCCGGGACCGGGGAGCTGGTCGCGCGGGCCGTGCGTGCGGCGGTGGCCACCGGCGGCCTGCCCGAGGGCACGTTCTCCTACCTACCGGGACCGTCCACGGACCTCGGAAGCGCCCTGGTCGCCGACCCGCGGATCAAGGCCGTCGGCTTCACCGGGTCGCGCGCGGGCGGACTCGCCCTGATGCGGGTGGCCGCCGGCCGGCCCGAGCCGATCCCGGTCTATGCCGAGATGAGCGCGGTCAACCCGGTCGTGCTCCTGCCCGGCGCCCTGCGGGCCCGGAGCGCGTCCCTGGCGGCGGGCTTCGTCCAGTCGCTGACGCTGGGGGCGGGGCAGTTTTGCACCAATCCCGGTCTGCTGATCGGGATCGCCGGCTCCGACCTCGACGCCTTCGCGGAGGCCGCCGCCGCGGCGATCCGGGAGAGTGTGCCGCACACCATGCTCACCCCGGACATCCGCGACCGGTTCGCGCACGTCGTCGCCGCGCTGGCGGCCCGACCGGGAGTGACGGTCGCGGCGCGCGGGGCGGCCGCCGGGCCGGGGGGCGCCCCCGCCTGCCTGCTGCGCACGGAGGCGCG
>NZ_BACT01000746.1:0-1679 GCF_000333255.1 Methylobacterium sp. B1
GCATCATGTACTGGATCGCGGCTTGCTGGTGTAGAGGAGCGGGACCCTCGGTCATCTCATCACCCCAAGAACTCTCGCAGCAACAGCAGAGCGACGCCGACAGCGACCAGTGAGTACATAACGAACCGGAAAGTGCGGTCTCTGGGCATGGCGTAGGCCTATCGACCTTCAACGAACATGAGCAGCAGCGCCCTGACGACCATCAGGCTTCCGAAGATCCTAACCGCGAAGCCATTGCATGCCGAGGAACCGAGGATAGGTTCTGAGAGCTATATGGTGGCGAAGAAGATTCACCCGGGTGCCGTCTGCGGTGTCATCCCTTGATCGGATGCGCCAGCAAGATCGCGGTCCGAACCATGTTGCGCTTCCAGGCCGGCTTGTCAGTGGTCAGCGCCTCGGCCGCGCGCGTGTTCGTGCGGAGCGTCTCGGCGAGGTCGAGCGTCCAGCCCTTCGCGAGCGGGTAGGCCTCGGTCGCCAGATCCGCGAGCATCGCGTCAACCGCGGCGTCGATCTCCTGGTCGGTGATCTCGGCGGCCTTGCGCAGCTCGGAGACGGTAGGGTTGGTGGCCATGGTCGAGTGCTAGCGCCAGCGGCTTCACCCGTCCATGAGGCCCATTCGCGTTGCCTCGTTGAGAAGCTCTGAGCGGGTCATCACCTCGCCATTCACCCGCCAGAGCGCGGGGTCCTCGGCGAAAGGACCCGCACCGAGATGACGGCCAAGCGCCTCAAGGGGGCGGGCCGGGCCTACGAGACGGTGCCGGGCACCGCCCTCAAGGTCGGCGACGTCGTCTTGGTCGAGGCCGGCGACCTGATCCCCTCCGACGGCGAAGTGATCGAGGGCGTGGCCTCCGTGAACGAGGCCGCCATCACGGGCGAATCCGCACCGGTGATCCGCGAATCCGGCGGCGACCGCTCGGCGGTGACCGGCGGCACGCAGGTTCTTTCGGACGAGATCAAGGTCCGCATCACCGCGGCGGCCGGCTCGACCTTCGTCGACCGGATGATCGCCCTGGTGGAGGGCGCCTCGCGGCAGAAGACGCCGAACGAGATCGCCCTGAACATCCTGCTCGCCGGGCTCACCATCGTGTTCGTCTTCGCGGTGGCCTCGATCCCGAGCTTCGCGAGCTACGCGGGCGGTTCGATCCCCGTGATCGTCCTCGTCGCCCTGTTCGTCACGCTGATCCCCACGACGATCGGCGCGCTGCTCTCGGCGATCGGCATCGCCGGCATGGACCGGCTGGTGCGCTTCAACGTGCTCGCCATGTCGGGCCGCGCCGTCGAGGCCGCGGGCGACGTCGACACCCTGCTCCTCGACAAGACCGGCACGATCACGCTCGGCAACCGGCAGGCCACCGAGTTCCGCCCGGTCTCCGGCGTGAGCGCGCAGGAGCTCGCCGACGCGGCGCAGCTCGCCTCCCTGGCGGACGAGACGCCGGAGGGCCGCTCGATCGTCGTCCTGGCCAAGGAGAAGTACGGCATCCGCGCCCGCGACATGGCGGGTCTCAACGCCACCTTCGTGCCGTTCACCGCGCAGTCGCGCATGTCGGGCGTCGATCTGGAGAGCGCCTCGATCCGCAAGGGCGCGGTCGACGCCGTGATCGCGTCCCTGTCCGGCCAGCCCGTGGCGAGCCGGGGCTCGAACGCCGCCCTCGCCTTCCAGCCGGCTCCGGAGACGGGCG
>NZ_BACT01000745.1:0-892 GCF_000333255.1 Methylobacterium sp. B1
CGCCGGCGAAGCCCGCGAAGCCGATCCGCCCGAAGGCCGTGGCCACGGCGGCCAGATCGTTGGTCGCCACGAGCCAGACGGCGAGACCGAGGCCGATCAGGGTACCGATCAAGGGGAGGCGACGCAGCACGGCGTGGGCTGCCCGCCGCTTCCGGGAAACGTGGTTGCCGGTCACGGTGCGGGGGCCTCGCGTCGAGAGGCGGGCAAGAGCGCGCTCCAGGTTGTGCCGGTCAGCGGACCGGCGGCGATTCGTCGGATGGTATCGCCGCTAGAGCGGTATTGGGGCCGAATTCGGGGATTGCACGGCGGGGCAGGACGGGATCGAGTACGGCGGCACGCGCTTCGGCCGGGCCGGCGGCGGGATCGAGCAGGAAAACGCGGCCCGCAGCCAGGCTCGCGCCGGTGGCGACCGCCACCGCGCGCTTGGGGCAGGGGCCGAGGCAGCCCGATTCCACGACACAGAGCTTCCTCCGGCGGCCGGCTCCCCCGTCCTGGACGGTCTGCTTCCCGGCCTTTTTCAGCAGGGCACGGAGGTCTCGGCCGCGCAGACCCTGCCGCTTGGCGCATTTGGAACAGACGACGACGATCTCGGTGAGCTTGGTCTTGGCCGAACGGCCGGTCGGGCGGCCATCCACGCCCGGGACATGGGGTTCTGTCATCATCCAGAGACTGTAGGACGCGATACCCGGTGCGGGCTACGGCGCCTGTCGCCGCGGTGCAGCGACGGGCGGAGCGGCCAAGCCGGGTGCCATAAAAAGGGCCTAAAAGAACGGGATTCCGGTTATCGCGCACGGGCCGCCCCTCGGCCGGCGCCGCGGCAGCGGAACCGGCGCAGACCCAGGAACAAAGAGCGGATGAGCTTCGACGACGTCAAGGACGACACGCGCGAAGG
>NZ_BACT01000744.1:0-10473 GCF_000333255.1 Methylobacterium sp. B1
ATGGTCAGACGAACGCGGTTGCGGTCACCGCCCGGCGACTTCGGCGTCTTGGGCGGCGTGATGATCTTGAGCGGCATGCCGGGACGGCGGATGACCCGCTTGGTCTCGGACTCGTCGTCGTTGGTCTGGGCACCGCGACCGGCCGGCCGCGCCGCGGCGCCGGCACCGGCGGGACGTGCGGCGGTCGCCGGCGTCGCGCTCTTCTCGGGCTCGGGCGCCGGAGCGGGCTTGGCCATGAAGTTGAGATCGCGCGGCTTGCGCGAATCGGCCGTGATCGTCTTGCGCGGCTCGCCCGTGGAGGGTCGGGGCGTCAGCGGGGGGCGCGGCGCGGCCGGAGCCGCGGCGGGCGCAGCCGGACGCGCGGCGGCCGGACGGGCCGGCGCAGCGGCCGGGCGCGCGGGCGCAGCCGCGGCCGGACGTGCAGCGGCCGGCGGCGCGGCAGGCGCTTCGGCCGGACGGGCAGGTGCAGCAGCGGCAGGCGCAGCGGCGGTGGGGGCGGGAGCGGGTGCGGGAGCGGCCGCCTGGGCTTCGGCTGCCTTTTCAGCAGCCTTGGCGGCCTCAGCCGCAGCAGCGGCGGCTGCCGCAGCCGCGGCCTTGCGCTCCTCCTCCTCGCGGCGGCGGGCCTCGGCGGCCTCGCGTTCGCGGCGGGCCTGCTCCTCGGCTTCGCGGCGGCGCGCCTCGGCCTCGGCCTCGGCCTTGCGGCGGGCCTCGGCCTCACGGCGCTGCGCGTCGGCGAGGGCTGCCGCGCGGGCGGCGCTCTCCTGTTCGCTCAGCGTGCGCAGCACCACACCCGAGGCCGGCCGCTGGGCCGGACGGGGGGCCGCGGCCGCGGGCGCGGCCGGTGCCGGACGCGGTGCGGGTGCAGGCTCACGGGCAGGAGCGGCCGGAGCCGCGCCGATCACGCGGCGCTTCACCGTCTCGACCACGACCTGCTTGGAGCGGCCATGGGAGAAGCTCTGACGCACGGTGCCCGCCTCGATCGGCCGCTTAAGGGAAAGCGGCTTCGGGGAAGTCCGATTCAGAGTCTTGTCGCCCGGGTTATTCGTATCGCTCATTCAGCCTGAACCCTGAGGGTTTCCATCGTCCCGTGAACCGACGCCCGGTGGCGCCGGCCAAATCCGTCCTGCGTCGTCAACGTGAGGCTTCATCGATCCCGCCGATTCGGGCTGGATCGGGCTCCCCGGTCGCCGCGGCGGCGCCCTCGAAGGAGCGTAGCCGACGCCAACGCGACAGGCAGCCGGCGGCTCCGGCTCCTGCGACGAGCGCAGCGTGTATCACATGACCCCGACCTAAAGCCATGTCCAATTCGTCTTCGAACAGGTCATCGATGATCGGGATCCTTGACATGGCCTCGCCATGGCGCCTGTGCAAGGCCGACGCGATCTTCCGCCGGCCATCCGGGCTCGCCTCGGCGGCGTGGATCACCGCGATGGCACCGGGCTGGCCGCCGATCGCCGCCTCGACCTTCGAGAAGCCCGCGACGATGCAGCCCGCCTTGTTGGCGAGCGCGATGGCCTGCCGCAGATCCTCCCGGAGCCCCGCGGCGATCCGGTCCGGCAGATCGGGCGCGGCCGGGGTCGGCCCCTTGAAGGCCCGCGAGAAAAGATTCTTGCGCACGGCGGTGGCGACCGCCTCGCGCCGGGCGCTGATCCAGGCGCCGCGCCCCGGGAGCTTGGCGCGCAGGTCGGGGACGACGCTGCCGTCCGGCCCGCGCACGAACCGGATCATCGCCTCCGGCGCCTGGGCGACGCGCGTGACGAGGCAGGTCCGCTCGGGCGCGCGGCGGCCGGGGCCGGCATCGAGCCCCCCGGCAGCCAGCCCGTCCTCGGGCAGGGTCGTGTCGTCCGCGACCATCGCGTTTCCGCCGCCGGCCTTCGGCTCAGCCCTCGGCCCGGGCGGCTTCTTCGCCCTCGGCCGCCTCGGCCCCTTCCTCTGCACCTTCCTCGGCACCGTCTTCGCCTTCCGGCTCCGGCAGCGCCTCGATCCAGCCGGCCTTGAGGCGGGCGGCCATGATCAGAGCTTCCGCCTCGGCGCGGGACAGGTCGAAGCCGTCGAGGTAGCCCGCATGACGCACCGCTTCGGGGCCGCGGCCTTCCGTGTAGCCGACGAGGTCGTCGGTGGCGCAGCCCGCCAGATCCTCGACGCTCTTCACGTCGTTCTCGCCGAGGGCGACCATCATGGGCGTGGTGATGCCCTCGATCTCGCGGAGCTCGTCGGCGACGCCGAGCTCGGTGCGGCGGGCGTCGTGAGCCTGCTCGATCCGGGCGAGGTGGTCCTGGGCGCGGGCCTGGATCTCGGTGCCGGTCTCCTCGTCGAGACCCTGGATGCCGGAGAGCTCCTGGATGTCGACGTAGGCGATCTCCTCGACGTTGCGGAAGCCTTCCGCCGCGAGCAGCTGGCCGACGGTCTCGTCGACGTCCAGCGCCTCCATGAACACCTGGGTCCGCTCGGCGAACTCCTTCTGGCGGCGCTCCGACTCCTCGGCCTCGGTGAGGATGTCGATGTCCCAGCCGGTGAGCTGGGAGGCGAGGCGCACGTTCTGGCCGCGGCGGCCGATGGCCAGCGACAGCTGGTCGTCCGGCACCACCACCTCGATGCGGTCGGCCTCCTCGTCGAGCACCACCTTCACCACCTCGGCGGGCTGGAGGGCGTTGACGATGAAGGTCGCCTCGTCCTCGGACCACGGGATGATGTCGATCTTCTCGCCCTGCAGCTCGCCGACCACGGCCTGCACGCGCGAGCCGCGCATGCCGACGCAGGCGCCCACCGGGTCGATGCTGCCGTCACGGGAGATCACCGCGATCTTGGCGCGGGAGCCCGGGTCGCGGGCCACCGCCTTCACCTCGACGATGCCGTCGTAGATCTCGGGCACTTCCTGGCCGAACAGCTTGGCCATGAACTGCGGGTGCGAGCGCGACAGGAAGATCTGCGGCCCGCGCACTTCCGAGCGCACGTCGAACAGGTAGGAGCGGATGCGGTCGCCCGGCCGGAAGGTCTCGCGCGGGATCATTTCGTCCCGGCGCACGATGCCCTCGCCGCGGCCCAGATCCACGATGACGTTGCCGTACTCGACCCGCTTCACGATGCCGTTGAGGATCTCGCCGATGCGGTCCTTGTACTCGTCGAACTGGCGGGCGCGCTCGGCGTCGCGCACCTTCTGGACGATGACCTGCTTGGCCGACTGGGCGGCGACGCGGCCGAAATCGAAGGGCGGCAGGGTGTCGGAGATGACGTCGCCGACCAGCGCCCCCGGGTTGTAGCGGCGGGCCTGGTCCAGGGTGATCTCGCGGGCGTCGTTCTCCACCTGATCGACGACCAGGAGGTGGCGCGAGAGGCGCAAAGCCCCGGTCTTCGGGTCGATCTCGGCGTGAACGTCGGTCTCGGCGCCGTAGCGGGAGCGCGCGGCCTTGGCGATCGCCTCCTCCATCGCGTCGATGACGATGGAGCGGTCGATCACCTTCTCGCGGGCGACCGCATCGGCGATCTGGAGGAGTTCGAGCCTGTTGGCGCTGACGACGGCCATCGGTGTCGGTCCTTCTCTTCCGTCAAATCTTCGAGCCGGCCGCCGGGCGGCCGACATTGGGGTCTCAATGCAGCGAATCGCGGTCCTTCAGCCGGGACGCCTTGGTCACGACCGGCTTCTTCGGACCGGTCCGCGCCGGCTTCTGGAGCTTGGCCGCGGGGCTGGCCTTCCGGGGCCCCTTCGGCTGGAAGGGGCTGCGCGCCGGCGGCGCCGCGCGCTCCTCGGCGGGCTCCGCGTCGTCGGTCTCCTCGGCCTCGTCCGCGGGGGGCGGTCCGCCGCGGCGGAGCGATTCGCGGATCAAGTCGTCGGTGAGGACGAGATGGGCCTCGGCGAGGTCCTTGAGCGGCAGGTCGATGCGGCTCGGCAGCCCTTCCTTCACGTCGGGCAGGTCGATCGGGACCGTCTGCCTGTCCAGATCCGGCGCGCCGAGGATGCCGCGGAAGCGCTTGCGCCCGTCGAGCGGCGGGCTCAGCTCGACCTTGGCCTCGTAGCCGACCCAGCGGGCGAAATCCGAGATCCGCACCAGCGGCCGGTCGATCCCCGGCGAGGACACTTCCAGGTTGTAGGCGCCGCCCACCGGATCGTCGACGTCGAGGATCGGCGAGATCGCGCGGCTCACCGCCTCGCAATCGTCGATGGTGAAGGAGCCGTCCGGCCGCTCCGCCATGATCTGCACGGTGCAGCCGTTGATGTTGGACACCTTCACCCGGACCAGCCGGAAGCCGAGGCCCTGGAGCGGCCCTTCGATCGCCTGCGCGACGCGCGCGGCGACGCCGGCCTCTCGGACGAGGCGCTTTTCGGACAGATCCGCTTCGATCTCGGACGACATGGGTTTGAGCGCGCAACCTTCGCGGCGTTCTGCGTGGCCCGCCCGCGGCGTGCGGCCTTGTGCGGCGAGAGGCTCTGCGGCGAAAAAAAAGAGCGGACCCGGTGGGGCCCACTCCCGAACCGCAGCCTCTCGACTGCCATCAGAACTGTTGAGAGCTAGATAGCGACCCTCGGCCGGGAGCGCAAGCCGGATCAGGCGCACGACGCAGCCCTGTTCGTCCCGATCTCGGCCTCATCCTGAGGTGCCGGAGCGTCGCGGCGGCCTCGAAGGAGGCTTTGAAGGCGGTCTCCAGGAATCGCGCGCTGTCCGGAGGGCTCCTTCGAGGCGCGCGCACCTCAGGATGAGGGGGTTGGGGATCGGCTGCCTTTCAGCCGCCCCGCGGCACCCGCCCCTCCAGCGGATAGGCGGGATCGTTGTAGCCCGGCGTGGTCGGATGGCCCGCGGCCACGAACCCGTCCACCAGCGCCTCGTCCTCCGGGGTGAAGGCGTAGTCGAGGGCGCCGAGATATTCCTGCCATTGCGCCTCGGTGCGCGGCCCGGCGATGACGCCGGTGACGAGGCGGTTGTTCAGCACCCAGGCGGTGGCGAACTGGCCGGCCGTGATGCCCCGCGCCTCGGCATGCGCCTTCAGGGTCCGGGCGATGCGCAGGGATTCCGGGCGCCACTCGGTCTGCATCATCCGGGTGTCCTGGCGACCGGCGCGGGATTCGGCCGGCGGCGGGGCATCCGGGTCGTACTTCCCGGTGAGCACGCCGCGGGCGAGCGGCGAGTACGGCACGACGCCGAGCCCGTAATGGGCGCAGGCCGGCAGGTGCTCGGTCTCGGGCATGCGGTTGAAGGCGTTGTAGTAGGGCTGGCTCACCACCGGCCGGTCGATTCCCAGCTCGTCGCAGAGCCGGCAGATCTCGGCGACCCGCCAGGAGCGGTGGTTCGAGACGCCGAAATGGCGGATCTTGCCTGCCCGCACGAGGTCGGCCATCGCCCGGACCGTCTCGGCGAGCGGCGTATCGTGGTCTTCCTTGTGCAGGTAGTAGATGTCGATGACATCGGTGCCGAGGCGGCGCAGGCTGTCCTCGGCGGCCTTCATCACGTGGACCCGCGACAGGCCGCGGTCGTTGACGCCCTCGCCCGTCGGGTTGGCGACCTTGGTGGCCAGGATCCAGGCGGCGCGGTCGCCCTTGATCGCCCGGCCGGTGATCTCCTCCGAGCGACCCTCCGTGTAGACGTTGGCCGTGTCGATGAAGTTGATCCCCGCCTCGCGGGCGCTGCCGACGATGCGGCCGGCGGTGGCCTCGTCGGTGGGGCCGCCGAACATCATCGTGCCGAGGCAGATCGGCGAGACCTTGAGGCCGGAGCGGCCGAGTTTGCGGTACTGCATGGGATCCATCCGGTGTCCGTCGCCCCGCTATCTCGCCGCGGCGCGGCCGAGGTCAACCGTGCCGGGCGACAGGCCCGTGTAACCTGCGCCCGGCCGCGGCGAACCGACCCGTGCCGGCACCGGAGCCCGGGGGCGGCCGTTCTCGCCGTGGCGCATGTCGCTGGCGGGTCGCCGCCGTCCCTCACCGAAAAAGAGCCTGTCCGAGACCCATGATCGACCGCTCGGCCGTTCTCCCCGCCATTCCCCGCCCCTGGCTCGACCGGGCCGGTCGCCTCTCCTGGCTGAAGCTCGCGGTCTTCCTGGCCTGCATCGCCCCGGCCCTGTACCTCGCGGCCGCCTACCGGCTCGACGCGCTGGGCGCGAAGCCGATCACCGCGCTGATCCACGCCACCGGCGAGTGGGCGGTGCGCTTCCTGCTGTTTTCCCTGGCGATCTCGCCGCTCCGCCGCATCGCCGACTGGGCGAAGGTCATCGCGGTGCGGCGGATGCTCGGCATCACCGTGATGGCCTACGCGGTGGCCCATCTCACCCTCTACGCCGTCGACCAGAACCTGATCCTCACCAAGGTCGTCTCGGAGATCGCCCTGCGGCTCTACCTGACGATCGGCTTCGTGGCGCTGATCGGCCTGATCGCCCTCGGCCTGACCTCCACGGATGCGGCGATCCGGAACCTCGGCCCGAACTGGAACCGGCTGCACCGCCTCGTCTACACGATCGCCGTCCTGGCCCTCGTCCATTACTTCCTGCAGTCCAAGATCGACGTCACCGATCCGGTCTTCTCGGCCGGCCTGTTCCTGCTGCTGATGGGCTGGCGGGTGATGCGGCGGTTCAAATGGCCGGAGCGGCCCTGGTCGCTCCTGCTGCTCGCGATCCTCGCCGGCCTCGCCACCGCGGGTCTCGAGGCCGCCTGGTACGGGCTCGCCAGCGGCGTCCCGGCCAGCCTCGTGCTCGCCGCCAACCTGGACTTCTCCGGGCCGATCCGGCCGGCCTGGTGGGTGCTGGCGGTCGGTCTGTCGCTGCCGCTCCTGGCGCTGGTGCGCGGTCCGAAGGCGCGCGCCGCCGGCCCGGCGCCGACGAGGCGGCCGGCCGCCACGCCCCGCCGGGATCCGGTCCGGGAGCCCTTGTCGCCGCGGGCCTGATGCCGCAGAACCCGCTCCCGGTCCTCCGCCGCCGGCGGCCCCGGGCCCAGCGGAGCTTTCAAGACGCCATGCGCGGCACGCTTCTCCTGATCGCGGGCTTGCTCGCGCCGACGGTCGCCCTCGCGACACCGCCCGCACCCGCGAAGGCGGCCGCCAAGGCGGCTCCCGCCGCGCCGCCTCCGGCGGCCGCGGCACAGGCCGTCGCAGCCTGCACGGCGCCCGAGCCGCCGCCGGCCTCGGCCCGCCCGACCAAGCCGGCGCTGCCGCAGAAGCCCGCCTGCCTCGACGCCAAGGAGGGCTGCCCGGGCTGGGAGGGCTACAGCTACAACGACGCGATCAAGGCCTATAACCTGCAGGCGCAGGCCTTCCGGCCGATCGCCGAGGCCTACCTGCAGAAGCTCAACGCCTACGTGAAGGCAAGCGCGGACTACGCCCAGTGCGAAGTCAACGCGATGCAGAAATAGCCGGCTGAACGGCAACCGACAGCACCACACGGGGAGGGTTCAGGCGCATTGGCGCTAGCTCCGGTGATGATGGCCGCGATCCCCGCGCGCCCGATCACGCCGAGGCCCCCGTGCCCGCTCGTCGTTCCCTCGTCCGCACAGCTTTCTGCGCCCTGCTCCTCGCCACGGGCCCGGCGCTGGCCGCCGATTTCGACGGTCCCTACGCGCCTCCTCATGGCTATGGCGATCCCGCTCAGGAGGAGGAGCCGGAGCGCCGACCGCCGCCGCCGCCACGTCCCGAGGCCGAGTTCCGCGGCCCACGCTTCACGGCGGCGCCCCCCGAAGCGTGCCGGGAATTCGTGCGGCGTCGGTTCGATCCGGATGGCGCGCCGGTTGTGCGCCGGGTGCGGGTCTGCGACGAGCCGGTCGTCGACCGTGGGCCGCCCCCGCCGCCTCCGCCGCCGGAGGACATTCCGCCCCGTCGCTGGGGCGGACCGCGCTGGTAGCGTCGCGCCGGCTCAAATGCGGGCCGGCGCCTTCTTGAGGGCGGCCGCGAAGGCCTTGAGCTGGCGGTTCAGATCCGCCAGCTCGTTCAGCGCGATGGTCTTATGGCCGTCGCGGACCGCGCGCTCGATATCCTCGACCTGCAGGTCGACGAGGCGGCGGATGGCGGTGGCGACTTGTTGTCGGGTCATCGATTCGAGCGTCTCGTCCGAGCGTCCTGGCGGGCCTCAACGGACGGCCGATACGCGGCCGTCGACACGTTTCGGTGATAGGCCGGTAGGCTTAACCGTTGGTGTCCGCACCCCGTCGGTTCACAGGGGATCCGGCCCTAGTGGCGCTCGCGCATCTCGGCGCGGCGCATCGGCATCGCGTCGATCATGGCGAACAGCGCCTGCGGGGCGATCGGCTCCTCGGCGGTGAGCTTGGCGCCGCCGTCCTTGCCGATCAGAACGGCGCGGAAGCTGTCCGCGGGCAGGCCGAGCCGGGTGCGCAGGGCCTGCGCCTGCGCCCCGGACCCGACCGCTTCCAGCACCACGAGGTCGCGGTCGGCGAGACCGGTGCGGGCCGAACCCAGGGCCGCCCGCTGCGCCCGGAGATCCGCGTCCCCGGCCTCGGGCGCCGACAGGACCAGCACCCGCGCGCGGTCCCGATAGGCGTCGAGGGGACCGGCCAGGGCGGCCCCCGTCGCCATCGCCGCCAGCCCGAATCCCAGTGCCGTTCCCCGCATGCCGCCGCTCCGCGCTCCCGAGACGGGACAACGCGCGAGCCGTCCGGGAGATCACAGCCGCGCCTTTGCCTCCACGGTCCGGCGCCCCAGATCGGAGGCGACAGGCAATAACCGGGAGTTCGCCATGACCACCGCCATGAACCGACGCATCGTCCTGGCCTCGCGCCCGCACGGTGAGCCGCGGCCCGAGAACTTCCGCCTGGAGGAGGTGCCGGTGCCGCAGCCCGGACCCGGCCAGGTCCTCCTGCGCACCCGCTGGCTGTCCCTGGATCCCTATATGCGCGGCCGGATGAGCGACGCGAAATCCTACGCGGCGCCCGTCGAGATCGGCGCGCCGATCACCGCCGAGACGGTGGGCGAGGTGGTCGCCTCGAACCACCCGGACTATGCCGTGGGCGAGATGCTGACCGCCTTCGCGGGCTGGCAGGACTATTTCGTCACCGACGGCAAGGGCTCGCGCAAGGTCGATCCCGCCGCCGCCCCGCCCTCGACGGCGCTGGGCGTGCTCGGGATGCCGGGCATGACCGCCTATACCGGCCTCCTCAACATCGGCCGGCCGAAATTCGGCGAGACCGTCGTGGTGGCCGCCGCCGCCGGCCCGGTGGGCTCCCTGGTCGGGCAGATCGCCAAGATCCACGGCGCCCGCGCCGTCGGGATCGCGGGCGGCCCCGAGAAGTGCCGCTACCTCACGGAGGAACTCGGCTTCGACGCCGCCGTCGACCATCGCGGACCCGACCTGCCCGGCGCGCTGGCCGCCGCCTGTCCGAAAGGCATCGACGTTTACTTCGAGAATGTCGGCGGCGCGGTCTTCGCCGCCGTGATGCCCTTGCTCAACCCCTTCGCGCGGATCCCGGTCTGCGGCCTCGTCTCGGCCTACAACGCCACCGAGGTGCCCCCCGGCCCGGACCGCCTGCCCGGCCTGATGCGTGCGGTCCTGACCAACCGGCTGCACATCCAGGGCTTCATCGTCTGGGACTTCGCCGAGCAGGCCGAGACGTTCCGCAAGGAGGTCGCCGGCTGGATCCAGGACGGACGCGTCCGCTATCGCGAGGACGTGGTCGAAGGCCTGGAGAATGCCCCGGAGGCGTTCATGGGCCTGTTGAAGGGCCGGAATTTCGGCAAGCTCGTCGTCCGCGTGTCCTGACGGCTTCTTGCCGCCGATCTGGAACGGATATAGAACAAACAGATCCGGTGGCGCTGCGGAAAGCGGGCACAAGCCCGCCCCGCAGGTTGCCGCTCCGGAGGCCCGGGCGCATGGTTCGCGCGCCGCCGGGCAAGTGCCCAGTGAGATCCGTACGACTAGGAGAGAGCGATGGCGGGCAGCGTCAACAAGGTGATTCTCGTGGGCAATCTCGGGCGCGATCCCGAGATGCGCCGCCTCGGGTCGGGCGACCCGGTCTGCAACCTGCGGCTCGCGACGTCGGAGTCGTGGAAGGACAAGGCGACCGGCGAGCGCAAGGAGAAGACCGAGTGGCACTCGGTCGTCATCTACAACGACAACCTCGCCCGGGTGGCCGAGCAGTACCTGCGCAAGGGCTCGAAGGTCTATATCGAGGGCCAGCTTCAGACCCGGAAGTGGACCGACAATTCCGGCGTCGAGAAGTACACGACCGAGGTGGTGCTCCAGCGCTTCCGCGGCGAGATGACGATCCTCGACGGGCGCGGCGGCGGCGGCGACTTCGCCGGCGAGGAAGAGGGCGGCGGCCAGATCAGCCGCGGCGGGGATTTCGGGGGCGGCCGGGGCGGTGACCGCGGCGGCGATTTCGGAGGCGGTCGCGCCCAGGGCGGCGAGCGGCGTCCGGCTCCGGCCTCCTCGGGCGGTGGCGGCAACGGCGGCGGCGGCGGAAGCCGCGGCGGCTACGACCTCGACGACGACATCCCGTTCTAGGCGCCGTCGGTCCGGTCGGGACAACGCCGCCGGCGCCGGTCG
>NZ_BACT01000743.1:0-27151 GCF_000333255.1 Methylobacterium sp. B1
TTGTTGAGTTATGATTGGGCCGTCAATCGGCCCGCCTGGCTTTGCGCGTCAAAAATACGTGGCTGTGCCGGGCGCGAGAGCCTTGCGCGGCAGGTCGAGTATCAGGGCGCTGACGGCCGCCTCTCGGCCGCGATCGGGCGACCATCGGACACGACGAGGTCGCCTGTCGGGGTCACCGCTTCGCTGTCGCCGTGCTGGGCGGCATCCCGATCGGACAGGAGAAGATTGCGACGACGTGATCGGCCCGGCCGGCTCGCCGGATCGATTCAGGGTTCGCCTTCATGCGCAACGTACCGTCCCTGAGACGCGGCCGGCCGGTCGAACCCGCCTCCCCGCCCGCGCCGCGACGGCGCCGCGACGGCCTTCCCGTTCGAAGGAACCGCCGACCATCGACGCGCTGCTCCGCCCCTCGCCCAGCCGCTCGCTGTCCCGCGATGCCCGCGCCCGCGGCGTCACCGCGGTCCTCGGGCCGACCAACACCGGCAAGACGCATCTCGCCATCGAGCGGATGCTCGCGCACCCGACCGGGATGATCGGGTTGCCCCTGCGGCTTCTCGCCCGGGAGGTCTACCTGCGCGTCGTCGCCAAGGTCGGCCCCGAGAAGGTCGCGCTGGTCACCGGCGAGGAGAAGATCAAGCCGGACCGGCCGCGCTACTGGATCTGCACCATCGAGGCGATGCCCCGCGACCTCGACGTGGCCTTCGTGGCCATCGACGAGATCCAGCTCGCCGCCGACATGGACCGCGGCCACGTCTTCACCGACCGCCTGCTCTACGTCCGCGGCCGGGAGGAGACCCTCCTGATCGGCTCCTCGACCATGCTGCCTTTGGTTCAGGACCTGATCCCCAACGTCCACACCACGACCCGGCCGCGGCTGTCGCAACTGACCTTCGCGGGGGAGAAGCGGTTGTCGCGCCTGCCCCGGCGCACCGCGATCGTCGCGTTCTCGGCCGAGGAGGTCTACGCCATTGCCGAGCTGATCCGGCGTCAGCGCGGGGGCGCCGCAGTGGTGCTCGGCGCGCTCTCCCCCCGGACCCGCAACGCCCAGGTCGAGATGTACCAGGCGGGCGACGTGGACTACCTCGTCGCCACCGATGCCGTCGGGATGGGCCTCAACCTCGACGTCGACCACGTCGCCTTCGCGGCGAACTGGAAGTACGACGGCACCCGCTTCCGCAAGCTCACCCCCGCCGAGATGGGCCAGATCGCCGGCCGCGCCGGGCGCCACCTCGCCGACGGCACCTTCGGCTCCACCGGGCGCTGCCCGACCTTCGAGGCCGAGCTGGTGGAGCGGCTCGAGAGCCACGACTTCGATCCCCTCCGCATCCTGCAATGGCGCAATCCGGACCTGCGCTTCGGCAGCCTGGAGGGGCTTGCAGGCGAGCCTCGACGAGCACCCGCGCGAATCGGGGGCTGACCCGCGCTCCCATGGGCGAGGATCAGCAGGCCCTCGAGATCCTCATGAAGGAGGACGACATCCGCGACATGGCGCGCAGCGCCGCCACGGTGAGGCGGCTCTGGGACGTCTGCGGCGTGCCGGACTACCGCAAGGTCCACCCCCAGGTGCACGCCGATCTGGTGGCCCAGCTGTACCGATTCCTCATGAAGGGGATGGCCGGCCGCATCCCCGACACGTGGTTCGCCGAGCAGGTGGCCATGATCGATCGGACCGACGGCGACATCGACACGCTGTCCCGTCGGATCGCCCAGGGACGCACCTGGACCTTCGTCGCCAACAGACCCGACTGGCTGCGCGACCCGGAACATTGGCAGGGCGAGACACGTCGGGTAGAGGACAGACTGTCCGACGCCCTGCACGAACGCCTCGCGAGCCGCTTCGTCGACCGGCGCACCAGCGTCCTGATGCGGCGCCTGAGAGAGAACACGATGCTCGAAGCCCAGATCACCGCCGACGGTGACGTCACCGTCGAGGGTCAGCATGTCGGCCACCTTCACGGATTCCTGTTCGTTCCCGATGCCAGCGCCGAGGGGCACGAGGCCAAGACCCTGAGGAGCGCCGCCGAGAAGGCGCTCGCGGGCGAGATCGAGGCGCGGGCCGAACGATTCGCCGCGACCGCCGATTCGACCCTCGTGCTCTCGCATGACGGCACGATCCGGTGGACCGGCGCGCCGGTGGCCAAGCTCACCCCCGGCGAGAAGCTGTTCGCCCCGCAGATCCGTCTGCTGGCGGACGACAACCTGACCGGCGCGCACCGCGAGAAGGTGGAGGCCCGCCTGGATGCGTGGCTGAAAGCCTACATCGTGCGCCTGCTCGGCCCTCTGATGGAGATCGAGACCGCGGCGGACCTCACGGGTCTCGCCAAGGGCATCGGCTACCAGGTCGTCGAGGCGCTGGGCGTGCTGGAACGCTCGAAGGTGGCGCACGAGATGCGCAGCCTCGATCAGGACGGCCGCGGGGCGCTGCGCCGCCACGGCGTCCGCTTCGGCGCCTACCACATCTTCCTGCCGGCCCTGCTCAAGCCGGCGCCCCGGACCCTGGCGGCGCAGCTCTGGGCCCTGCGCAACGGCGGCCTCGACCAGCGCGGCCTCGACGAGATCGCGCATCTGGCCGGCTCCGGCCGCACCTCGATCAAGGTGGACCGCGAGATCGCCAAGGGGCTGTACCGCGCCGCCGGCTTCCGGGTCAGCGGCGAGCGTGCGGTGCGCGTCGACATCCTGGAGCGGCTCGCCGACCTGATCCGCCCGGCCATCGCCTATCGCCCCGGCACCACCCCGGGCGCCCCGCCGGACGGAACGGCCGACGGCGACGGCTTCGTGGCCACCGTCGGCATGACCTCCCTGGTCGGCTGCTCGGGCGAGGATTTCGCCTCGATCCTGAAGTCCCTGGGCTACAACGTGGAGACGCGTCCGGGCCCCGCCATCACGGTGCCACTCGTCCCCGCCGCGGCCACGGCGCCGGCCGCACAGGCCGCCCCGGCCGAGGCGTCTTCCGACGAGGCCATTGCCGCGCAGGCGGATGCCGCGGAGCCGGCCGGCGACGAGGCTCCGGCCGCGGAGGACGTCGAGACCGCCGCGGAACACGCCTCTCCGGGGGATGAGGTCCCGGCCGTCGAGGCCGAGGCGTCCCCGACCGAGGATCAGGCGCCGCACCTCGCAGCCGATGCGACCGCCGGAGAGCAGGCCGAGGAGCCCGCGGGCGATGCGCCGCACGCGGAGGCGACCGGCGCCGGATCGGAGCAACCGGACCAGGCTCCCCAGGAGGCTGCGCCGGCCGCCGAGCCGGTCTCCGCCACCGAGGAGGCCGCGCCCGGCACGGCCGAGGCGGAGCCCGCTGCGGCCGATGCGGCCGAAGGCACGGCCGCGGAGGGCGAACCCGCCGCGGAGGTTCCGCAGATCGACGTCTGGCGCCTGCAGCGGCATCAGCGCCCGGCGCACCAGCGTCCGCAGAATCGCCCCCGCGGCGCGGGACGCGGCCGGGATGCGGGCCAGCCGGGCCAGAACCCAGGCCAGGGACGCGCGGATGGCGGCCGGCCGGAGCAGCGCCGCGCCGAGGGTGGCGACGGCGGCCCGCGGCCCGGACGGGATCGCGGTCCACGCCGCGACCGGTTCGAGGGCGGTCGGCCGGAACGCCGCGACGATCAGCGCAATGCGGAGCAGCGCCATGCCGGCCCGCGGCCTGACCAGCGGCCGCCCCGGCGCGAGCGGGCGCCCGATCCGGATTCGCCCTTCGCCAAGCTCGCCGCGCTGAAAGCGCAGCTCGAGGCCGGCGACGGCGGGAAGCGCTGACCTTCACCGCGGATGCGGGAGGACCGGCAGCGCCTCGACAAATGGCTGTGGTTCGCGCGCTTCGCGCGGACCCGGTCCCTGGCAGCGCGGCTGGCCTCCGACGGGTTCGTCCGGGTGAACGGTAGCCGGGCCGAGAACCCGGCGCGGGCGATCGGCATCGGTGACGTGGTGACGGTGGCCGCGCCGCACGCGACCCTGGCTGTAAGGGTCCTCGGCCTCGGCGTACGGCGCGGCCCCGCCCCGGAAGCGCGGCTGCTGTACGACGATCTGTCCGGCGGCGGGGCGCCGGTCGAGACGCACGAGTGATGAGGCTGTGCCACAGCCCCCGCGCGAGCGGACCGTCGCGGACCGCATGCGGCGCACACGCGCTTGTCAGCCCGGGAGGCAGGGTCTAGAGCCGTTGGCCTCCGAAGCCCGGCTCCGCGCCGGGCCTCACCGGCGTTCCCCTCGCAGCGCCCGCTGGCGCGCGCAGGCCGTCCCCAGGCTCTGCCCGGGCCAAGTCGAGTTTTAGGACGAAGACATCCGATGACCTACGTCGTCACCGACAATTGCATCAAGTGCAAATACACGGACTGCGTCGAGGTCTGTCCGGTGGATTGTTTCTATGAAGGCGAGAACATGCTCGTCATTCATCCGGATGAGTGCATCGATTGCGGCGTGTGCGAGCCGGAATGCCCGGCCGAAGCGATCAAGCCCGACACGGAGTCGAATCTGGACACGTGGCTGAAGCTGAACGCCGACTACGCCAAAACCTGGCCGAACATCACGCAGAAGAAGGAAGCTCCGGCCGACGCCAAGGAGTGGGATGGAAAGGCCGGAAAGCTGGAGGCGCATTTCTCGCCGAATCCTGGATCTGGCGACTGAGCTTGGGACGAATTCACAGGATCTGACGCGCATGCGCCCGCGGCTTTCCAGTGAGCGGGAAGTTTTTTCAGCCCCGCCGCTTCGCTGAAGGCCTCCTCGGGGCTGCGTCATACGAAGCCCAGATACGCGGCCAGGTCATTCCTGTCCCATGGCACCAGTGTAAAACTCTTTGACGCCGCGCTTGGTCCGCGCGTGCGTCTTCAGGGATGCTTTGATCTGCGCGCCGGATTGTGGTAGACAATCCGCCTGCCGTCGCTTGCGCCTGACGTGCTCCCTCCGGCTGAAACGCCTTCGATTTTCGGTTGTTAGGAGTAGTACGCGATCGGCCGCCGAAGGAGACTTCGGCGGACGCGCCAGGTGTTTGCACGGCCGCGCCGGGGAATGACCGGGATCGTCGCGCTGGGCGCGGGGGTTTCGGGAGCGGCGAGGCAGACCGGGTGTCCCGCCCGGAAGAACACGGTTTCGCGCGGCGCCGAACGCTGCGCGCCAGTGGAGGCCCTTCTCGCATGACCACAGCCAAGAAGACGACGACCACAGGCCGGCAGGGCTTCAAGACCGGCGAGGCTGTCGTGTATCCGGCCCACGGCGTCGGTCGCATCACCGCGATCGAGGAGCAGGAAATCGCGGGCTACAAGCTTGAGCTGTTCGTGGTCTCGTTCGAGAAGGACAAGATGGTCCTGCGCGTCCCCACAGCGAAGGCCAACAGCGTCGGCATGCGCAAGCTCGCCGAGCCGGAACTGGTGAAGAAGGCTCTCGACCTTTTGACCGGCCGTGCCCGGATCAAGCGCACCATGTGGTCGCGCCGCGCGCAGGAATACGAGGCCAAGATCAACTCGGGTGATCTGCTCTCCGTCACCGAGGTCGTGCGCGACCTGTTCCGCTCCGAGGCCCAGCCCGAGCAATCCTATTCCGAGCGCCAATTGTACGAGGCGGCTCTGGACCGGATCGTGCGCGAGATCTCTTCGGTCAACCGCATCACCGAGACCGAGGCGCTGAAGCTGATCGAGCAGAGCCTCGCCAAGTCGCCCCGCCGGGCGAAGAACGAGGCCGAGCCCGAAGCCGAGGCCGAGGGGGACAGCGAGGGCGACGACCTTCAGGAGGAAGCCGCCTGAGGCGAGCATCGCATCGCGACAACGACATTCAACCCGGCCCTGGTGGCCGGGTTTTTTCTTGCGTCCGCGCGGCCGGCTCCCCCCGACGGCCCTGACCGTTCGCGAAGGCCTGGGCTGGACGGCGCGGGGCGGGATCCCATGTCTTCCCGACGGAACACGAATTCGTGGCCGCTGCGTTGTCGCATTGTGGGGCATCGGGACGGAACTTTCCCGTTTTGCCTCCCGTTGTCGGTTGCCTGGCGTCACCCCCCGGTGGCGCCTGCGCGTCGGGCCCTTGGGTCCGGCGCCGCAACAGCACTCGGCAACAAGAGGCAGGCGGATGGCTGAGATCGCGGGAATTCGACGGCAGTTCATACGGACTGCCATGGAGGCGCCCTTCCTGGCCCGGGAAGAAGAGCGGGGCCTCGCCGTCCGATGGAAGGACGAGCGCGACGAGCGGGCCCTCCACCGTCTGATCTCGGCCCATATGCGCCTCGTCATCGCCCTGGCGGGGCGTTTTCGTCACTACGGCCTGCCCATGGCCGACCTCGTCCAGGAAGGGCATGTCGGCCTGATGGAGGCCGCGGCCCGGTTCGAGCCGGAGCGGGACGTCCGCTTCTCCACCTATGCGACGTGGTGGATCCGCGCCTCGATCCAGGATTACATCCTGCGCAACTGGTCGATCGTACGCGGCGGGACCTCCTCGGCGCAGAAGGCCCTGTTCTTCAATCTGCGCCGGTTGCGCGCCCGGTTGATGCAATCCACCGAGGAACATGTCGGCGACGAGATCCATCGCCGCATCGCCAGCGCGATCGGGGTATCCCGTGACGACGTCGCCCTGATGGATGCACGCCTGTCCGGCCCCGACATGTCGCTCAACGCCCCCGTGGGCGAGGACAGCGACGCGTCCTCGGAGCGGATGGATTTCCTGGTCGACGGGGCCGACCTGCCGGACGAGACCGTGAGCGCCACGGTCGACGGCGAGCGCCGCCTCAGCTGGCTGCAGCAGGCTCTGACCGTCCTGTCCGAGCGTGAGCTGCGCATCCTGCGCGAGCGCCGCCTCGCCGAGGATCAGGCGACCCTCGAAGCCCTCGGCCAGCGGCTCGGCATCTCCAAGGAGCGGGTCCGCCAGATCGAGAACCGGGCCCTGGAAAAGCTGCGCCGTGCGCTCGCCGACCGCTTTCCCGCCGCCACGGGCAGCCCGCATATCGGCTGAGCGGCACGCAGCGTCATCGTCACGAAGCCCGGCCCGGCGGCCGGGCTTTCGTGTTTCAGAAGGGTCGCCCATGCGACGGGCCGCCGTTGTCGGGCCGGCTGCGCGACATCTCCGGCGCAGCGGGTGTGCCTGCGGATATACTTGCCTGCGCGTGCGATGACGGGGGCCGGTGCCGTGGTCGCGAGCGGGATACCGCCGCGCGCCCGTTACGCCTCCTGAACGACGGGGCTGCGCCGCTCCCGCCGGCGCCGGCGGCGGCCGGCCTCAGGGGTGGCGTCGAGCCAGATCACGAGCGCCAGGGCGACGAGCGCCGGCACGCCGAGGGCCAGGAAGGCACCGGTCCAGCCGAACAGCCCGTATGACAGGCCGCCGTACCAACTCGAGAGCGCGCCGCCCACGCCCTGCACCGCGTTGACGCTGCCGAGCGCCGTCTGGGTCCGGCCCGATCCCCAGGTCAGGTCCGCCACCACCACGGGCACCGCCACCCCGACGATGCCGGAGGCCACGCCGTCCAGCACCTCGGCGGCGATCAGCCACACCGGATCGTCGATCAATCCGGACATGAGCGCGCGCACCGGCAGCACGGCGAAGGCCACCATCAGCAATTGACGGCGTCCGCGCCTGTCGGCCAGCGAACCGGCAAACAGAGCCACGGGCACCATGACGAGTTGCGCCACCATGACGTAGCGCGCCGTCCACGTGGTGGCGTCGGCCGCGGTCGCCACGAGCTTCTGCCCGAGCAGCGAGAGCATGCCGCCGTTCCCCAGGTTGAACAGGGTCAGCGCCACGGTCAGCACCAGCAGACGGCGGTTGCCGAGAACCTGACGCAGGCCGCTGCGCTCGGGTTCGTCCGCGTCGTCCTCCTTCCAACCGACGGCGCGGCGCCGGTTCCAGGCGCCGGCGGGCGTCGTCAGCGTGGCGCCGATCGCCGCCACAGCCATGCCGCCGAGGACCCAGAAGGCGATCGCAGGCCCGAAATAGCCGGTGCCGAGGCTGATGCCCCCCGCCGCGACCAGGATGCCGATGTGGTTGAAGGCCTGGTTGCGGCCCTGCTGGGCGGGGAAGCGGTCCTTCCCGACGATGCCCAGGGTCAGCGACGCGACCGCCGGCAACAGCAGGGTGCCGCCGGCCGCGGCGAGCAGCTGCGCGCACAGGACCGCCGGAAAGCTGCGCGCCGGGAGGAGCAGCAGCGTGCCCGCGAGGATCGCCCCGCAGGCCAGGGCGATCAGCAGGCGTGGCCGGGGGAACCGATCCACCAGGGCACCGAACGGGCCGCTCAGGAACAGCGTGCCGAACCCCACCAGCGTGACGACGAAGCCGACCCGGGCGGGACTCCACGAGGCGGATTCCGCCAGCCAGGTTCCCAGAAAGGGGCCGAGGCCGCCCTGGATGTCCCCGATGAACAGGTTGATCAAGGCGAGGTTTGTGGTGGGGGCCATGCGATCCTGGAGCCGTTTCGGGCCCCGGACGTGAACGGGGACCCCGGAACGGTCAAGCCCGGAACGCAGCCTCCGTCGCGGAGCAGGGCGGCGACACCCTCATGCGGGGCGACGTGCGGCGTCTTCGGCGAGAGAGCGGGCGAAACCCTGCACGGTCCGCGCCGCGGCCGCCCTGACCGGGACCGGGGCCCTCGTCGGCGGCGGCGATGGGCAGGCTCGCGGTGGCAGCCCTGGCGCCGAGCACGGCACCCGAAGGCGCCTGGAAGGTCGGCGGCCGGTTCGGGCTGCCAGACCTGCCGGGCAGCTTCGTCGCACTGAGCGCCGCGCTCCTGAGCGGACGCCCTGTGCGCGCGGGCGGCGGCCTCTCGGGGTCCCGGCGGCCGCCGCGCGGCCGCCGGTCGTCACCTCAGGAGGCGAGCGGGCCCTGGGCGCCCTGCTGCTCCATCACCTTCTGCCGGTAAAGGCCGACGAAATCGATCGGGTCGATGTACAGGGGCGGGAAGCCGCCGTTGCGCACCGCCTCGGCCACGATCTGGCGGGCGAAGGGGAAGAGCAGGCGCGGGCACTCGATCATCACCGCCGGATGGATCTGGTCGGCCGGGATGTTGAGCAGCCGGAACACGCCGGCATAGGTCACCTCGAAGGCGAACAGCACTTCGTTCTGGATCTTGGCGTCGCCCTCGAGCTTCAGCTCGACCTCGAAATCGGTCTCGGAGAGCTGCTGCGCGTTGACGTTCACCTGGATGTTGATCTGCGGCCCCTGGCCCTCCTTGGGCTGAAGGGAGCGCGGGGCGTTCGGATTCTCGAAGGAGAGATCCTTCGTGTACTGCGCCAGGGCATTGATGGTCGGCACATCGCCCTGCGGCATGCCGCCGCCGTTGCCGTTCGCTGCCGGGGAATCGGCCATGCGGATCATCCTTCTCGATCGACCGGCGGGGCCGGCGCGGGTTGTTGTCGCGGCGGGAGCCGCTGGATCACGCCGCGGAACTACCCAAACGGCAGGGCCGCTAACACGCGCGCCGGGCCTGGACAAGCGAAGTGACAGGCGAGGTGACGGGGCGCTGGCGCCGGCGGCACCGGCAACCCATATCGCGATTGCGTGCGGGACCAGTTGACCCCGACGATACAACCGGCTCGCTCCCGGCGCGTTGGTCGGATATGAGTCGGCCATACCTATGCGCGCTTAGCCGGCGCCGCACCGGGCATGACCTGAGCAAGGGGCACAGGGTCTCGCCGCGGCCACCATCGGATCGGTGATGCAGGACAGTTTCGACGTAACGACGATCATCTTCCTGGCGCTGGCCGTCTTCGTGATCTGGCGTCTGCGCTCCGTGCTCGGTCAGAAGACAGGCGCCGAACGCTCGCCGTTCAAGCCGGTCGACCGCAGCCGCACCGAACCGCAGGCGCGTTCCGACGGCGACAACGTCGTCCGGCTGCCGGGTGCCGACCGGGTGCAGGCCGCGCCGCCGACCGCCGCCGCGCCGCGGGACTGGCGGGGGATCGCCGAGCCGGGATCCGAGGTCGCCCGCGGCCTCGAGGCCTGCGTCCAGGCGGAGCCCGGGTTCGACCCGCGCGCCTTCGTCGAGGGCGCGAAATCCGCCTACGAAGCCATCATGATCGCCTTCGCCAAGGGCGATCGGAAGACCCTGCGCGGCCTGCTGTCCAAGGAGGTCGGCGAGGCCTTCGAACGTGCGATCGCCGAGCGGGAGCGCAACCGGCAGACCCTGGAGACTACCTTCGTCTCCATCGACAAGGCCGAGATCGTGGCCGTCGAGGTGCGCAACCGGGTGGCTCACGTCACCGTGCGTTTCCTGTCGAACCTCATCACCGCCACCCGCAACGCGGACGGCAAGGTGGTGGACGGCAGTGCCGAGACGGTGGTCGAGGTTCCGGATGTCTGGACCTTCTCCCGCACCCTCGGCTCGCGGGACCCGAACTGGCAGCTCGTGGCCACCGAGGCCGGCGCCTGAGCCCGTGACAGGCGTGCCGTGACGATCTTGCCGTGCCGATTCACCATGCCCGGTCCGGAGCAGTCCCGGCCGCCCTCCTCGCGTTCCTGCTGAGTCCATCCGTGTCCGCCGCGCCGACGGCGGTCGGCGGTGCGGTCCTGCGCCCCGTCGCCCCGGCGGACCTGCCGGGCTTTCCCGGTGCGCAGGCGGAGGCGGCGCTCGACGCCTTCCGGCGGGTCTGCGCGGCACCGGCGCCCGCCCAGACCCAGCCGGACGGCGTCGCGGGCGATCCGGCCGCCCTCGCCGAGGCCTGCACGGCCGCGGCCGGCCCCGTGCCGGACGCCGCCGCGTTCTTCCGCGAGCGGTTCGACGCCTTCCGCATCGATCGGCCCGGCGCGGATCGGCCCGGCTTCCTGACCGGCTATTTCGAGCCGGAGCTCACGGGCTCCCTCGCGCCCGGGCCGGATTTTCCGACGCCGGTGCTCGCCCGTCCCGACGACCTGATCTTCCTCGCCCCCGGCGAAACCCGTCCGGGGCTCGATCCGACCCTGCGCGCCGCGCGGGCCACCGCGGACGGATTTGCCCCCTATCCCGACCGCGCCGCCATCGAAGAAGGAGCCCTTGGGGCGCATGCGAAGCCGATCCTGTGGCTGCGCAACGCGGTCGATCTGCTGGTCCTGCAGGTCCAGGGCTCCGGGCGCGTCCGGCTACCCGGACGGTCGCGCGGTGCGGGTGCTGTACGACGGCCGCAACGGGCGCCCCTATACGGCGGTGGCCAAGCTGATCGTCCAGGAGGGGCATCTGCCGCTCGAGGGCCTGACGCTCGCCCGCTGGACCGGCTGGCTGCGCGCGCATCCCGAGATCGCCAAGCGCCTGATCCGCACCAACGCCTCCTACATCTTTTTCCGCCTCGCCCCGGTCGCGGATCCGGCCCTCGGGCCGCCCGGCGCCGCGAACGCGCCGCTCAGCCCGGGCCGCAGCCTGGCGGTCGATTCGACCCTCTGGCGGTACGGCCTGCCGTTCTGGCTCGCAGGGCCGCTGCCCGGCGCGGCGCAGGACGGAGCCCCGGACGCGCCCGGGCGCCTCGTCATCGCCGCCGATACCGGATCGGCGATCGTCGGCCCTGCCCGCGGCGACCTCTTCGTCGGCACCGGTCCTGCGGCCGGCGTGGTCGCCGGAAACCTCCGCGACGCCATCGGATTCGTGGTCCTGCTGCCGCGCCGCGCCGCTGCGCCCGGAGCCGCGCCGTGAGGCCCCCGCGCCGCGGGCGCCGCCTGACCGCGGGCGAGGCCCGCCTCTGGGACGCGATCGCCAAGCTGGTGACGCCGTTGCCGGGCCGCGCGTCCCCGACCCCCGAACTTCCCCGACCGCCGGCGCCCCCGACCGCCGCCATGCCGCCCCTGTCGGCCCCGATCCTGAAGCCCAGCGCGCCGCCAACCGCCAAGAGGCCGCGGGCGAAGCATCCGCCGAAACCGGCACCGGAGCCGCCGCGTCCGGCAACCGCCGCGCCGTATCAGCCGCCGCCGCAGCGCCACAGCCCGAGCACCAGCCTGGAGCGGACCGCCAAGGTCGGCCTGCGCCGCGGGCGACTGGCGATCGAGGCGCGGATCGACCTGCACGGGATGGTGCAGACGGAGGCCCATGCCGCGCTGACGGGCTTCCTGCTCCGGGCGCGGGCCGCCGGGCATTCCTACGTGCTGGTCGTGACCGGCAAGGGCGGACCGGATTACGCGGAGGCCTTCGCCGAGCGCGGGGTGCTCCGCCGCAGCGTGCCGCACTGGCTGCGGGGGCCGGAACTGCGCGGCATCGTCCTCGGCTTCGAGGAGGCCGCCCGCCACCATGGCGGCGGCGGCGCGCTCTACGTCCGTCTGCGGCGCCGATAGGGGTCCGGAACCCGGCGCCGCACGGCGCGCAGCGGCCTGTTCACCGGTGTCCGCAGCCTGCGCGGCAAACCGCGCCGGAGCCGCGCGGTTGCGGCCCGGACCGATCCCGCCGATATCCGGAGCCGGCGCATGAGGCGCCACGCACGCAAAGTCGCGAGAGAGATGCCGGAGCTTCCCGAAGTCGAGACGGTGCGGCGGGGCCTGGCGCCCGCCCTGGTCGGAGCCCGCTTCAGCCGTGTCACCCTGCGCCGGGCCAACCTGCGCTTCCCCTTCCCGGATCGCTTCGCCGCCCGGCTGGAAGGGCGGACCGTCACGGACCTCGCGCGCCGGGCGAAATACCTCACCGCCGCGCTCGACTCGGGCGAGACCCTGGTCATGCATCTCGGCATGAGTGGCCGGTTCGACGTGGCACTGCCGGACGGCAGCAACCTGTCGCCGGGGGATTTCTACCTCGAAGGGGCCCAGGGCACGCCGAAGCACGACCATGTGGTCATGGCGATGAGCACCGGCGCCACGGTGACCTACAACGACGCCCGCCGGTTCGGCTTCATGGATCTGGTTCCGAGCGCGGATCTCGCCGGCTGCCGCCACTTCGCCAGGATGGGCATCGAGCCCCTCGACGGTCTGACGGGGGCGGTGATCGCGCAGCTCTTCCGCCACAAGATCGCGCCGCTGAAGGCCGCCCTGCTCGACCAGCGCCTGATCGCGGGCCTCGGCAACATCTACGTGTGCGAGGCGCTGCACCGGGCGCGCCTGCACCCCGAGGCCCCGGCCGGGAGCCTCGTCCGGCCCGACGGGCGCCCGACGCCCAAGGCCAACGCCCTCGCCAAGGCGATCGTGAAGGTCCTGCAGGAGGCCGTGGAGGCCGGCGGCTCGACCCTGCGCGACTACGCCCACACGGATGGCAGCGCGGGGGCGTTCCAGCACGCCTTCCGGGTTTACGACCGGGTTGGATTGTCCTGCAGCCGGCCGGGATGCGGCGGTTCCATCACCCGCATCGTCCAGGCGAACCGCTCGACCTTCTTCTGCGCGACCTGCCAGCCCCCGGACTGACCGCAACGAACCTTGCGTCGAACCTTGCGTCGAACCGTGCGTCACTGCGCCGCGAAACGGCAATTTCGCCACAAACCCGGCTAGGGTCTAGCGCCTCGACGTGCGCACCCGGTTGCGGGCAGCCGATCCCGGCCCGCAACGCGTGACGGGTCGCGCGGGCCCAGACAGGATCCCGATGTTCTTCCGCCGCTCAAAGACGCCCGCGCCCGAAACCACCGCGCAGGATCCGACGGGCGAGCCCGCCCTGCCGCAGCGGCTCTCGCCGCGCTCCCCCGGCGAGGCGATCAAGCCGACGGTCGCGCCCCCGCCCCCGGAGAAGCCCCAACGCGAGCGGAGCGGCCTCGTGGGCCTCATCAGCGGAGCCCTGACCTTCGCGGTCGTCATCGCCATCGCGGCGATGATCGGGATCACGCTGTTCCAGCGGCAGGTGCGCGAGCCGGGGCCGCTCGCGGCCGACAAGGTTGTTGTGATCCCGACCCACAGCGGAACGGCGGAGATCGCCGAGACCCTGAAGCGCGAGGGCGTGATCGACCATACCGGCCTGTTCGAGTTCGCCGCCCGCTTCGGCGGCCGGCCGGCGCTCCGGGCCGGGGAATACGTGTTCAAGGCGCATGCGAGCATCTCCGACGCCCTCGACACCATCGCCACCGGCCGGCAGGTCCAGCACGCCATCACCTTCCCGGAGGGCCTGACCTCCGAGCAGATCGTCAGCCGCCTCAACGACAACGACGTGCTCACCGGCGAGATCAACGAGATCCCCCCGGAAGGTTCGCTCCTGCCCGACACCTACAAGTTCGAGCGCGGGGCCACCCGCCAGCAGATCGTCAACCTGATGAAGGCCAAGCAGCGCGAGGTTCTGAACCAGATCTGGCTGCGGCGCAGCGCCGACGTGCCGGTGCGGACCCCGGCCGAGATGGTCACCCTCGCCTCCATCGTGGAGAAGGAGACCGGCCGTGCCGACGAGCGGCCCCGGGTGGCCGGCGTCTTCATCAACCGCCTGAACAAGCGGATGAAGCTGCAATCCGACCCGACGATCGTCTACGGCCTCGTGGGGGGCCGCGGCACCCTCGGGCGCGGCATCCTCCGGTCGGAGATCGACCGGCCGACGCCCTACAACACCTACGTCATCGAGGGCCTGCCGCCGGGGCCGATCGCCAATCCCGGCCGGGCCGCCCTGGAGGCGGTGGCCAACCCCTCCCGGACGAAGGACCTCTACTTCGTGGCGGACGGCACCGGCGGCCACGCCTTCGCCGACTCCCTCGAGGCGCATCAGCGCAACGTCGCCCGCTGGCGGGCGGTGGAGAAGAGCCGGCAGGCGCCGCCGGACGCCGTCGACAAGGTCGAGCCGGGTCCGGACCCGGCGACGCCGGGCCGCGCCTCGGCCTACGCGCCGGGCGGTGCGCCTGCGGCCAACGGGATCAACACCAACGCGGCCTTCGCCGCGGATACGGGCACGCCGGGTTCGCGGGCCTTCGACGCCTCCGAGGGCACGCGCCTCGATCCCCTGAAGAACCGCAGCTACGACCTGGGCTCGCCCAAGACGGTGCCGGCCCTGAGCGAACCGGCCCCGGCGCCCCGGGGCCGGCGCTAGGGACCAGCTCCGGCCGGATTGCTGCGACGCGTCGTCGGACGTGACGCAGCCGCGCCGGGCTCACGCAGGGCTCAATGCGCCTTCGGGTTTCGCGGCCGCCCCTGCCCGTCCGGAGGAGGACCCGACAGCGACGCCGCGATCTGGCGTCCCAGCTCATACAGCAGGGCCTCCAGCAGCGGCTGCACCCGCTTCGCCTCGTCGAGCCCGAGATCGCCGAGGCGCTCCCACAGACGCATCGCGCCATCCGCCATCTGCTCGACGACGGAGCCCTGCTCGGCCGGCGCCCCGAGAAAGCCCGCCGGGGGCTCGAACGGCCCCTCGGTCCGGCTGTCGGTGATGTCGATCACGATCCCACGCCCATAGACCAGCCCGTCCGCGCGGCGCTCGAACCGGCCGCGGGCCAGCACCCAGCGTACGAGCCCGGGGGCGGGCACGATGCGATGCTCCCACGCGAAGAGGCCGCCCTCGTCGCGGACACGGCGGCGCTGAATCTGGTCCCGGGCGAGGTCCTCCGGATGGAAGAGCGCGGAGAGCTGCTCCCAGCTCACGCCCTGCGCCGCCTCGGCCTCGGTCAGCCCGAAGATCCGGGCCATCGTCGCATCCCCGCGCACGCGTCCCAGATGCGGCACGTCCTCCCACATGCCGACGCCCAGCGCGGACATGCCGAACGGCGTGAGCGCGGACCTGGTCAACACTGATCGTGGCATGCGCCATCCGGGTTCTTGTGAAAACGACCCGGACCTACGAACACAACTTGATCTTGAAATGCAATGTTGGCGGCGTCGTACGAAAGTCGATCCGTGACGTCCTCGGTGGCGCGGGGGCGACGGGACCCGCGCGCGGGCCGGGATGGGTCCGTCGCAGGGACCGGCCTCTTCCCCGTGGAGAGATCCGTGCTACAGGCCCCGATCTTCACGGGGACGGGGGTCGGCGTGGCCCAGATCACGAGCATGACCGGTTTCGCCCGGGCGGCCGGTAGTACCGGACCGGTCCACTGGGTCTGGGAGGTCCGCAGCGTCAACGGGCGCAGCCTCGACGTGCGCACCCGTGTGCCGGCCGGCTATGACGGGCTCGGCGAGACCGCCCGCACCGCCCTGCAGAAGACCCTGACCCGCGGCCAGTGCCAGCTGACCCTGACGCTCACCAAGCCGGAGACCACCGCGCGAGTGCGGATCAACGAGACGCTGCTGGCGAGTCTCGCCCAGGCGGTGGCCCGGGTGCCGGTCCCCGAGGGTGTGGCCCCCGCCACGATGGACGGGCTGCTCGGCGTCCGCGGCGTGATCGAGGTCGAGGACGAGGCGGCGGACACCGACGCCCTCGCCCGGGATCTGGCCGCAGGCGTGGTCCAGCTGGTCGCGGATCTCGTCGAGGCCCGCCGCGCGGAGGGGCGGCAGCTCGAACAGGTCGTCATCGGACAGGTCGACCGGATCGCCGCGCTGACCGAGGCCGCGGAGGCGAATCCCGCGCGTCAGCCCGAAGCCGTGCGGGCGCGTCTGGAGGCGGCCGTCGCGGCGCTGGGCGGCAGCGGCCTCGATCCGGACCGTCTGCATCAGGAGGCGATGCTGCTCGCCGGCAAGGCGGACGTGCGCGAGGAACTGGACCGGCTTTGGGCCCATGTGACGAGCGCCCGGGAGCTGCTGGCGGCCGGCGGCGCGATCGGCCGGCGCCTGGACTTCATCGCCCAGGAGTTCGGCCGCGAGTCCAACACGCTGTGCGCCAAGGCCAACGACATCAGCCTGTCGCGGATCGGCCTGGACCTGAAGGCCGTGGTCGAGCAGTTCCGCGAGCAGGTCCAGAACATCGAATGATGCCGGATCAGGATGTGAGAGTACGGATGCGAAACGTCGGGGAGCCACACGCATGACCGAGCAGGGTGGGAGCGTCTCCGATTCCATCGCGCGGCGGGGGTTGATCCTGATCCTCTCCTCGCCCTCCGGGGCGGGGAAGACGACCCTGACGCGGGCGATCGCCCAGGATCCGAGCTGGGCGCTGGACCTGTCGATCTCCGTGACCACGCGGGGGCGCCGCCCCTCCGAGATCGACGGGCGGCACTACCACTTCATCGATCGCGAGGCCTTCGACGACCTGCGCAACCGGGACGACCTGCTCGAATGGGCGGAGGTCCATGGCAATTTCTACGGCACGCCCCGGCGGCCGGTGGAAAAAGTGCTCGGCTCCGGCCGGGACATGATCTTCGACATCGACTACCAGGGCACGCGGCAGGTGCGCTCCAAGCTCGCCCAGGACGTGGTGACGGTCTTCATCCTGCCGCCCAGCATGGCCGAGCTGCGCCAGCGCCTGGAGCGCCGGGCGGAGGATTCGGCCGAGACGATCGAGAAGCGTCTCGCCAATGCCCGGACCGAGATCCAACGCTGGGTCGAGTACGACTACGTCATCGTCAACGACGACCTGCAGAACGCCTTCCGGGCCCTACAGGGCATCCTGGCGGCGGAGCGGCTCCGGCGGACGCGCCGCACCGGCCTCACCACCTTCGTCGAGGGGTTGCTGGCGGAGACGCCGTGACGCGGACCCGGCTCTACCGGCGGATCAGCACGACGCCGCCGATCAGGAGCGCGACCCCGAAGAGGCGGGGCAGATCGACGGGCCGTTGCGCCAGGCCGAGCAGACCAACCTGATCGAACAGCACCGAGGCGAGCATCTGGCCGGTGACCAGAAGGGCGAAGAAGGTCGCGGCGCCGAGCTTCGGGACGAGCAGGATGGCGAGCCCGATGAACAGCGCGCCGAACAGGCCGCCGCTCCAAGTCCACCACGGGATCCGCCCGGCCACGCTTACGGCCGGGGCGGGATCGCGCAGGGCTACGGCGAGCAGAGCCATGCAGGCGAGACCGACGGCGTAACTGGAGACGCCAGCCCAGGACGCCGAGTCGAGGCCCGCGCGCAGGTTGGCGTTCAGGATCTGCTGCAGGACGAGTCCGGCGCCCGCCAGGACGGCGAGCAGGGCGGAGAGTGCGAAGGCGAGCATCGAGAACGGGCCTCTCGGGTCAGGGTGCCGGGCCTCATTGACAACCGGCACGGTCGATGCCGTCAAATGCCGCCAAGACCCGATTCCATGCACGTTCGGCATGATCAACCCCGCGCATCTCGACCTCTTCCGCGCCGTGATGCGTCACGGCGGCATGACGCGTGCCGCCGAGGTCCTGGGGATCGGTCAACCCCACATCAGTCGTGCCATCGCACAGCTCGAGGCGACACTCGGCTTCACGCTGTTCGTGCGCGGCCACGGCAGCGCCCTCCCGACCCCGGAAGGCGAGGCCTTCGCCCACGAGGTTGCGCAGACGTTCGCCGGGCTGGATCACCTGCGACAAGCCGCGTGCCGCATCCGCGAGCGCGGCACCGGCGGTCTCCGCGTTGCCTGTCAGCCTTCCCTGGCCGCCGGGCTGCTGCCCCGCGCGATCCGGCGGCTCGACGCGGAATGCCCCGGTCTCCGCATTTCCGTCCACGTCCCGAGCCCGGACACGATCTGGTCCTGGGCCGCCTCGGGCCAATGCGATCTCGGACTGGCCCGGCCGCGGTCCGGCCATGCGGGCGTGATCGCCGAGACATTCCTGCGGGTCGCCGCCGTGTGCGTGCTGCCTCGCGGGCACGCCCTGGCCCGCCGACGGGCCATCACGGCGGCGGATCTCGCCGATGTGCCGCTGATCGCGGCCGGATCGAGTCCCGTGCAGGCGGCGACGGAGGCGGCCTTCGCGCAGGCCGGCGTGACCCCGCATTTCGCCCTGATGGCCGAGTACACCGCGGCGCGCTGCGGCCTCGTGGCCGAGGGTCTCGGAGCCGCCATCGTCGACCCGGTCCCGGCCCGGGCTCTCGGCGGATGGCCCATCGTGCTGCGGCCGTTCCGGCCCGAGATCCCCATCGAGACCGTGCTGGTGCGGCCGGCGGGACGGCCGCCGGGGCGCCTCGCCGAGCGGCTGATGGTCCATCTGGCGGCGGAGCGTGACGCCCTCGGCGTACGCTGATCGGCTCAGGCGGCGACCGGAGTCTCCGGACCGGGGCCGAGCCACGCGCCCATCGCCGAGAAGGTCGACACGGCCGCGCCGGTGAGCGCGGCCTCCGCGGCCGGGTCCTCGCCGAAGATCTCCAGGCGCGTCCGGAAGGCCGCCCACATCGCCCCCGCGGCGGGCCCGTGCGCCCGGTAATAGGCGAGGCCGTCGCCGGAGAAGCCGTGCAGGCCGGCGATGTGGCGGCCGATCAGCTGGCCGCCCAATGTCGAGCCTTCCAGCACGTAGAGCGCGCCCATGGCGGCAGCCGGTCCGTCGAAGACCAGGGAGGTCGGTCGCGGGAGCGCCGCGACCGCGGAGGGCGTCAGGCCGAGATGGTCGAGATCGGCGGCGAGGCGCGTGAGGCGGCGGCGCGGCGCCAGGAAAACCTCGTCGGCGAGCCCGGACCCGATGGCGGATTCCCAGACCGCGTGGAACCCGTAGAGACGCCCCAGCAGGTTGCGGTAGCCGCTCAGGGTCGCGACCCGCGCCTGCCAGTCCAGGGACGCCTCCAGCGCCCGGTGAGCCGGATCGGTCGCGGCACGCAGCCGCGCATGCAGGCCGCCGCGGGTTCTCACGCGGTGATCGTGAAGCAGGCGCCGGGATTGTTGGCGACGGTGAGCTTGGCGTTGATCTGATCGAGCATCGCCCGAATCAGCTTCATGCCCAGTCCCGAGCCCTTGCTCCGCGCCTTGGCGTCCGCCCAGTCGTCGGGCAGGCCCGATCCGTCGTCGCAGACCCGCAACTGGACCTCGCCGGGGCCCGATGCCGAGACGCTGACCTCGACACGGCCGCCGCCTGTCGGGTTGGCCGCATACTTGAAGGCGTTGGTGACGAGTTCCGTCGCGATCAGCGAGAGCGCCACCGCCTTGCGATAGGGCACCATCAGGCCCGGCTCCGCCGAGAGATCGACGGCATGCCCGTCGCCTGCCAGCCCCGCGAGGTCGTTGCACAGGCTCTCGATGGTCTGGCCGAGATCCACCTCGTCGAACCGGTCGGCCTGGTACAGGCTGTCATGCACCCGCGCGACGCTCATCACCCGCGCGGAGGTGTCGGCGAAGGCCTGCCGCGCCTCGCCGTCGGCGATCTGGCGCCGCTGCATCTGCAGGAAGGCCGAGACGATCTGCAGGGAGTTCTTCACCCGGTGGTCGATCTCCCGGGTGAGCAGATCCTTCTGCTCGAGGAGGCGCTCCTTCTCGGCGAGCAGGCCGGTGAGCTCGTCGATCTTGCGGCGTTGGCGCAGCACCACGCCCTCGACGGCCTCCGCCAGGGAGCCGGCGAGGTGGACCTGCCATTCCGCCCAGGGCGCGGCGAAGCCGGTGCGCTCCTCGACCCAGCGCTCGAAGGAGCGGCGGGGCAGCACCGCCACGGGGCCGCTGCCGGCGAGGACGGGCTTGCGCGGGTCGCCACCCCAGGTCACCGTGCTGGGCACCTCCGGCCGGAACCACAGCAGCAGGTTCTCGCGCGAGGCATCGACGAAGACGGCGAGCAGGCCGCTGGCGATCTCCCGATGCGGGCCCGCCTCCGGATAATCCGCGGTGAAGCTGTCGCTGCTGTAGGCGACCTCGCCCGCCGGCACGCCCGCCCGCAGCCAGCCCGCGATCGCCGCCACCATGTCGACCGGCGGCGTCCGCCCGATCCCCGTGACCCGGTCGCCTGAAACGATGCCGGCGCCGGTGGCGCCGAACAGGTCGAGCAGCGTCGTCGTGCCGCCGGTCAGGGCCGCCACGAAATCGTCGGATCGGGTCAGGCCGCGCACGAGACGCCCCTCGACGTCGAGATGGGCCTGCCGCTCGGCCCAGAGCCGGCGCGATTCGATCTCCTGCACCCGCATGGCGAAGGCGTCGGTCAGCACCGTGGCGGCCGCGCGGGTCTCCGGCGTGACGTAGTGCGGGCGGCGATGATGCCCGATCATCAGGCCCCAGAGCCGCCCCTCGACCATGATCGAGATCGACATGGAGCCGTTCACGCCGAGATTGCGCTGGTACTCCAGGTGGATGGGCGACAGCGTGCGGTGCTGGGCGAAGGTCAGGTCGATCGGGCCGTTGCCGGCGCCGGGCGCCGAGACCAGCCCGACGGGCACGCTGTCCCGATCGATGACGAAGCGGCTCTTGGCCTTGGTGTAGAGGGCCCGGGCCTGGGCGGGGATGTCGGAGGCGGGGAAGCGCAGGCCCAGCAGGCTGCGCGACCAGTCGGGCACCTTGTCCTCGGCCACGGCCTCGCCGTTCCAGTCCGTGTCGAAGCGGTAGACCAAGACCGCCTCGAAGCCGGTGAGCGCCCGGATCTCGAGGGCTGCGATCCGGGCGATATCCGCCAGGGTCCCGGCCTCGCGCAGGCGGCCGACGGCGAGTTCGGTATCGGCCTGACTGGCGGTGGCGAAATCGTCGGCCGAATCGGGCTCCAGCTCCATCTCCACGATGAGGCGGCCGGCATGGGCATGGGCAACGGCGTGATAGGCGGTCCCGCGGCCCGGGAATGCCAGGGTCCGGCGCAGGGACGCGCCGTCATGGAGGGTCCCGCGCGCCAGACGGGCGCGGATCGCCGCAACGAAATCCGCCGGCAGCACGTCCGCGAGGGGGCGCCCCGCCAGAGGCGGCTCGATCGGATCGACGATCTCGCCGACATTGGCCGAATAGGCGACCACCAGGAGCGTCCCGGCGTCGGCGGCGAGCATCACGGCATTGGGCTGGATCGAGCCCGGGATGTGGATGGGCTCACGCTCGCACAGGCTGGCATCCACCGGCTCGGCGCGCACCCGCCGGCCGATCGCCGCCATGACGGCCTCGCGCGAGTGGTCGGCCCCCAGGCTCTCCACCGGATCGATGGTCAGCCATGTCACCGGGCTGCCCCCGGCGATCTGGCCATGGCGCATATGGATCCGGGCCCGCAGAGGCTGCGGCAGCCGGCCGAAGACGTAGTCGAAGGTCTCGTCCAGCGTCCCGCGGCGGGCCCCTGCCAGAAACCGGCCCCGGAAATTCGGCACGTTGGTGCCCGGCATCACGTCGCGGAAATAGTCCCGCCCCAGCACGGCCTCGCGCGACAGGCCCGAGATGGCGCTCGCGCCCTCGCTGAAGGCCACGACGGTGCCAGCCGAATCGAGCCCGATCACGCCCTGGTCCAGGCGGTCGAGCGCGTCCGGCGCGATGGCGTCGAGATCGACGTCGGTATTGGGGGCCTGGCTGGGCGGCATCAGGAGCGAAACCGGCTCATTCAACTGGGTATGGCGACGGGATGGGCCGAGCGCAATGCTTGTGATGTCAGCAAGATCAAAACCTCAAGTGCTCTGTACGATCTTAGACATCGCCTTGAACAGCCCTTCCTCAACCGTAGGGTGGTACACTGGCTGATCGTGCAGGGTCTGGGCGGTCTGCTTGTGCGCGACTGCGTAGGTGAGCAGGTGCGCGAGGTGCTCTACGGACGGTCCGAGCATCTCGCCGCCGAGGAGGTGCCCCGACCGGTCGGCCCAGAGCCGGATGCCGCCGCGATTCGTCCCCTCGACGCGGGCGCGGCCCTGATCCGAAAAGTCCATCGTGCCGACGACCCGTCCCGCATTCTCCGGATCGTAGGGGGCGCCGATCACCGCCGCCTGAGGATGGGTGAAAACCATGGCGAGGCGGGTCCAGGGGGCGGGGGCCGCGACCGGGCGGCCCGCGGCCAGGGCGGCAGCGTTGCCCCCCGCGATCCGGCCCTGGCGGCTGGCCTCGTGCAGGACAGGGCGCCAGCCGTCGGCATCGCCCGCGATCAGGATCGGCGCGCCCGCGCAGACGAGGCTGTGCCGGTCGAATTCCGGCACTCCGTCTTGGTCGCGGCGGAGGCCCGCCGCCTCAAGCCGCAAGGCATCCAAGTTGGGGGCCCGGCCGGTGGCGGCCAGCACCCGCGACGCCCGGGTGACCTGTTCGCGCCCGTCACGGTCGATCCAGTGCAGGCATACGCCGTCGCCGTCCGGCGCTGCCGTCCGAACCTCGGCACCGAGGTGAAGATCCAGGTCCGCGCCGAAGATCGCGGCGGCCTGCCGGGCGAGTTCCGGCTCGCTCAGGCCGGCGACGGTGTCACCCGCATCGATCACCGTGACGGCGACACCGAGCCGCGCCATCGCCTGGGCGATCTCGATCCCCACGGGCCCGGCCCCGAGAATGGCCAGCGAATCCGGGAGATCGGGGATTTCGAAGAGGGTATCGGTGGTCAGGACGCGCGCGCCGAGACCCTGCAGGGCTTCCGGCACGATCGGGCTCGACCCGGTGGCGATGACCGCCGCCCGGAAGCGGATCCGGATGGCGTCTCCGATCACCAGCGTGCGGTCGCTCTCGAATCGGGCGGTGCCGCCGAGGCGTTCGTCCTCGGGGAGATCCGCGAGACCGTCGACGACGCTGGCGACGAACCGGTCGCGCTCCGACCGGAGACGCCGCAGCACCGCAGGTCCATCCACCGTGACGCCGGAGACCCGGATGCCGAACAGCCCGGTGGTGCGGGCCGCGTGGGCGGCAGCCCCCGCGGCGATCAGGAGCTTCGACGGCATGCAGCCGACGCGCGCGCAGGTCGTCCCGCCGGGCCCGCGCTCGATCAGCACCGACCGCGCCCCCGCGGCCGAAGCGGCGCGATGGGCGGCGATGCCGGCTGTGCCGGCACCAATCACCGCCACGTCGTAGTCGAGTTCGCGCATGAGCATCCCGGACCGTTCGCCGGAGCCAAAGCGGTACGGCCGAGGTTCGTTCCGCCTGCGCGATCACGTCTCAGGGCGGCACGGACCGGGCGGGGCTCCGCACGCACCGGACGGGGCGGTGCGGAGCCGGCGTTTCAGGCGCTGCGGCCAGGAGCCGTACCGCCGAGGTGGAACACCCGGTGGGGGATCAGTTCGCCGCGCTCCACATCGCCGACGGCGACCAGGATGCCAGCACAGGTTGCGAAGGCCTTGCCCTCGACGGGGGCGTCCCGGCCCCGCAGGATCACCGGCTGGCCCCGCATCAGGCGCAGGCCCAGATCACGGGAGACCGCGACTTCCGGGATGGCATCGAGGGCCGTCTCCACCGGACGCAGATAGGCGAGCGCCGCCTCCGGGCTGCCGTCGGTCAGGGCCGAGACCGGGCAGGCCTCGGCCTCGGAGAAGGGACCGACACGGGTCCGGCGCAGGGCCGCCACATGGCCGTAGCAGCCGAGCATCCGGCCGAGGTCGCGGGCCAGCGCCCGCACGTAGGTGCCCTTGCCGCACTCCGCCTCGATCACGGTGCGCTCGCCGTCATGCTCGACCACCGCGAGCCGGTCGATCTGCACCGGCCGGGCCACGAGTTCCACTACCTCGCCCTCGCGGGCGAGGTCGTAGGCGCGCTCGCCCTGGATCTTGATCGCCGAGTAGCGCGGCGGCACCTGCTCGATGGCGCCCACGAAGGCCGGAAGCGCGGCCTCGACCGCCGCACGGTCCGGGCGGGTCTCGCTGGTGGCCACGGGACGCCCCTCGGCATCGTCGGTATCGGTCTCGATGCCCCACTGCACGGTGAACCGATAGGCCTTCCGGCCGTCCATCACGAACGGGACGGTCTTGGTCGCCTCGCCGAGGGCGATCGGCAGGATGCCGGAGGCCAGCGGATCGAGGGTGCCGGCATGGCCCGCCTTCTTGGCGTTGAAGGCGCGCTTCACCACCGCGACCGCATGGGTCGAGGTCATGCCGACATGCTTGTCGAGGATCACCCAGCCCGAGACGTCCCGGCGCTTCGGGCGGTCGGGACGCGGCCCGCGCTGCGGACGGCGGCCCTCCGGGCCACGACGCTCAGCGCCCGGCACGGGAGCCTGGTGCTCGGCCGGCGGAAGATCTTCCATGGAAACCGTCATGTCCGCGTTGTCCCCCGGGGTCGATGCCCCGTCCCTTTCTGTTGGGTATCGGGACTCAATGCCCCGTCCCGGTCTCCGGTTCGTCGTCCTCGTGCCCGGTCTCAAGGTCGCGCTGGACCCGCTCGTCCCGCAGCAGCTTGTCGATGCGGGCCGCCTCGTCGAAGGTCTCGTCCCGTCGGAACCGCAGCTCCGGGGCGAATTTCAGGTTCACCCGCCGCGCCACCTCCTGGCGCAGCACCTTCCGGTGACGCTCCAGGGCGGCGATCACCGGCGCCTCGTCGAGACCGCCGAGCGGCATCACGTAGGCGGTGGCGAGCTTCAGGTCGGGCGACATCCGCACCTCCGGGACGGTCACGACATGCGTGCCGAGCACCGGATCCTGGATATCGCCGCGCTGGAGCACCTCGGCGAGCGCGTGGCGCACGAGTTCGGCCACGCGCTGCTGGCGCTGCGAGGGGCCGGTGGAAGTCGGTTTCTGGGCCATTCTGTCTCGGGCCTTTCCGCCGGAGCGGACGGCTCACGTCCTGAAAACGAAAAGACGGCCGCGGCAGGTGCCGCGGCCGCCCTGTCCGGATGAGTCCGGCGTGTCAGAGGGTGCGGCGGATCTCCTCGACCCGGTAGCACTCGATCACGTCGCCGGCGCGCATGTTCTCGAAGTTCTCGAAGGCCATGCCGCACTCCTGGCCGGAGGTGACTTCCTTCGCATCGTCCTTGAAGCGCTTGAGGGTCTTCAGCTTGCCCTCGTGGATCACGACGCTGTCGCGGATCAGGCGGACATGGGCGCCGCGCTCGACGATGCCGTCCTGGACGCGGCAACCCGCGACCTTGCCGACCTTCGAGACCTCGAAGACCTCCTGGATGACGGCCTCGCCCAGGCGCTCCTCGCGGAGCGTCGGCGGCAGCATCCCCGACAGCGTGGCTTTGATGTCGTCCACGAGGTCGTAGATGATGTTGTAGTACCGGATCTCGATGCCGGCCCGCTCGGCGGCCTCGCGGGCCTCCTTGAGGGCGCGCACGTTGAAGCCGATAACCACCGCCTTGGAGGCCTGCGCCAGGGTGATGTCCGACTCGGTGATGCCGCCGACACCCGCCAGAAGAATGCGGGCCGCGACCTCGTCGTTGCCGAGCTTCTCCAGCGCGCCCGAGATCGCCTCGACCGAGCCCTGCACGTCGCCCTTGATGACGACCGGCAGTTCCTTCCGGCCGGCGCCTTCCTTGAGGTCGCGCATCATATCGACGAGCGACCGGTTGGCGCCGCCGGTCCGGGCGTTCTGACGCTCGCGCTTCTGGCGGGCGCGGTACTCGGTGACCTCGCGGGCGCGGGCCTCGCTCGGCACCACGGTCACGCGGTCGCCGGCGTCCGGCGTGCCGTTGAAGCCCAGCACCTCCACGGGGACCGAAGGCCCGGCGTACTGGACGTTCTCGCCGAGGTCGTCGATCAGGGCGCGCACGCGGCCCCACTCGGCGCCCGCCACGACGATGTCGCCGGTGAACAGGGTACCGCGCTGGACCAGGACCGTGGCCACGGGGCCGCGACCGCGATCGAGCTGCGCCTCGATGACCGTACCCTCGCCGTCGCGCTTCTCGTTGGCGCGCAGGTTCATGATCTCGGCCTGGATCTGGATACCCTCCAGAAGCTCCGGCAGTCCTTCGCCGGTCTTGGCCGAGACCTCGAACTCGAGGGTCTCACCGCCCATCGACTCGACCTGGATGTCGTGCTGCAGCAGCTCGGTGCGGACCCGCTCCGGCTTGGCATCCGGCTTGTCGATCTTGTTGACCGCGATGATCAGCGGGACACCGGCCGCCTTGGCGTGCTGGATGGCCTCGATGGTCTGGGGCATGACGCCGTCATCGGCCGCGACCACGACCACGACGATGTCGGTGACCTTGGCGCCGCGGGCGCGCATCGACGTGAACGCCGCGTGGCCCGGGGTGTCGATGAAGGTGATCATGTCGCCGGACGGCGACGCGACCTGATAGGCGCCGATGTGCTGGGTGATGCCGCCGGCCTCGCCCTCGACCACGTTCGCCTTGCGGATCGCGTCGAGCAGCGACGTCTTGCCGTGGTCGACGTGGCCCATAATGGTGACCACCGGCGGACGGGGATCGAGATCCTCCTCCAGATCCGGCTCGTCGGACGACAGGCCCTCCTCGACATCGGATTCGGCGACGCGACGGACCGTGTGACCGAGCTCCTCGGCGATGAGCTGGGCGGTGTCCGAATCGATCACGTCGGTGATCTTGTGGATCTGGCCCTGCTTCATCAGCATGCGGATCACGTCGACGGCCCGCTCCGACATGCGGTTGGCGAGTTCCTGGATCGTGATCGTCTCGGGGATCGTCACCTCGCGGGACAGCTTCTCCTTCTGCTCCACCTGACCGCGGCCGCTCATGCGCTGCTGGCGGCGGCGGAACGAGGCGACCGAGCGTGTCCGCTCGTCCTCGCCCGAGGTGGCGTTGGCGATGGTCAGACGACCGCGGTTGCGTCACCGCCCGG
>NZ_BACT01000742.1:0-2035 GCF_000333255.1 Methylobacterium sp. B1
CAGGCCGATCCGATCCAGGCGACCCGCGGCGCGGTGCATGCCAGCCAGTCCGTCCGCCAGCTCGCCAGCGAGCTCGGCGTGGAGCTGGACCGCGTCGCCGCCACCGGGCCCAAAGGGCGGATCTTGCCCGAGGACGTACACGCCTTCGTCAAGGCGGCGCTCGGCGCGTCGGTCCCGGCGCCCGCCGCCGCGTCCAGCATTGGCGCCGGCCTGCCGCCCTGGCCGGACGTGGACTTCGCCAAATACGGCCCGGTCCGGCGCGAACAGCTGTCGCGCATCCAGAGTCTCTCGGGGGCCAATGTCAGCCGCAACTGGCTCACGATCCCGCACGTGACCAATTTCGACCGGGCCGACGTCACCGAGATCGAGTCGTTCCGGGTCGGCCTGAACACGGAGACCCGCACGCCGCCCGCGAAGGTCACCATGGTGGCCTTCCTGATCACGGCGGCGGCCTCGGCGCTGCGCGCCTACCCGCGCTTCAATTCCTCCCTGGCGGGCGGCGAGCTGGTCCTGAAGGACTACGTCCATGTCGGCTTCGCGGTGGACACGCCGAAGGGCCTGATGGTGCCGGTGGTGCGCGACTGCGACCGCAAGGGCCTGATCGAGATTGCCACCGAGATGGCCGCGATGGCCGAGAAGGCCCGGGCACGAACCCTCCCGGGCTCGGACATGCAGGGCGGCTGCTTTTCAGTCTCGTCGCTCGGCGGCATCGGCGGCGACGGCTTCACGCCGATCATCAACGCCCCCGAGGTCGCGATCCTGGGCGCGGCGCGCTCGCGCACCGAGGCGGTGTGGGACGGCAAAGCCTTCCAGCCGCGCCTGATCCTCCCCTTGAGCCTCTCCTGGGACCACCGCGTCGTGGACGGCGTCGCCGCCGCCTGCTTCCTCGGCCATGTGGCGTCGGTCCTCTCGGACCTCCGCCGCGCCCTCCTGTGACCGCCGCCGCCATGCCCGAGACCCTCGACATCCGCGTCCCCGATCTCGGGGATTACGCCGACGTGCCCGTCATCGAGATCCCGGTGGCGCCCGGCCAGCCGGTCGCCAAGGACCAGACCCTGCTGGTGGTCGAATCCGACAAGGCGACGCTAGACATCCCCTCCCCGGCGGCGGGCCGCCTCGTGGAGATGCTGGTCGGCCTCGGCGACACGGTCTCGGCCGGCACTCTCGTCGCCCGCCTCGCGGTGGAGGCACCCGAGGTGCGCACCGAGCCGGCACCTGCGCCGGCCCCCGCTGCGCCGCCACCGAAGCCGCAGGCGGAGGCGGGCTGCGACCTCCTGGTGATCGGCGGCGGACCGGGCGGCTACTCGGCCGCCTTCCGGGCCGCCGATCTCGGGCAGCGGGTGATCCTGGTGGAGCGTGACGCGACCCTCGGCGGCGTCTGCCTCAACGTGGGCTGCATTCCCTCGAAGGCGCTGCTCCACGTGGCTGCGGTGACCGAGGAGGCCGTCCGGCTGGCCGCGCACGGGATCAGCTTCGGCGCACCGACGGTCGACCTGGAAAGGCTCCGGAGCTTCAAGGCCGGCACCGTCCGGCGCCTCACGGACGGGCTCGCCCAGATGGCGCGCCAGCGCAAGGTCGAGGTGATCCGCGGGACCGCACGCTTCACGGGCCCGAGCGCGGTCTCGGTGGCGCTGCATGGTGGCGACACGCGCCACGTCACCTTCGCCAGCGCCATCGTGGCCGCGGGCTCGTCGCCGGTGGCCCTGGCGATGCTGCCGGACGATCCCCGCATCGTGGATTCCACGGGGGCGCTGGAGCTGCCCTTTGTGCCGCGCCGGTTGCTGGTGATCGGCGGTGGCATCATCGGCCTGGAGATGGCGACGCGCCGTCTACGGCCCGGACCGTGTCCTCGCAGAGGAACTCGCCGTCCATCACCGGGATGCGCCAGTAGCGCCGGGCCTTGCCGGTGGCGTCGGGCAGGCGCTTGGCCACCGCGAAGCCGTCACCGAAATAGCGGATCGCGCCGCCGAGCTTGATCTTGGTCGGCCCGTCGACGCCGGCGTAGCAGGCGGTGCCCGGGCAGGTGAGGATGCAC
>NZ_BACT01000741.1:0-1798 GCF_000333255.1 Methylobacterium sp. B1
GCGGCGGGAGAGTGCGCCTGGCTGGCGAACCCGCATTGATACGCGATCAGGCCGACCGGCACGACGCCGTTGACCGGATCGGCCAGCTTCGCGTGCGCCAATTGCAGACGGCGCTCCCACATCCAGTCCATCAGTGCGATGTTCTCCGCGCTGGCCACCTCCTGAAGCCGGCGGACACAAGGATCTCGGGCCGCGCATCGTCCCGATCGTCGCCGACGAGGCCCGGACCTTCGGCATGGCCAACCTGTTCCGGCAGGTCGGTATCTACGCGCCGCAGGGCCAGCTCTACGAGCCGGAGGATGCCGGCTCGATGCTTTACTACCGCGAGGCCCGGGACGGTCAGCTCCTGGAGGAAGGCATCACCGAGGCCGGGGCGATCTCGTCCTGGACGGCGGCGGCCACGGCCTACAGCGTCCACGGCCTGTCGATGCTGCCGTTCTACATCTACTACTCGATGTTCGGCTTCCAGCGGGTCGGCGACCTGATCTGGGCGGCGGCCGACCAACGGGCCCGCGGCTTCCTGATCGGTGCCACGGCGGGCCGGACCACGCTGGGCGGCGAGGGCCTTCAGCACCAGGACGGGTCGAGCCACATGCAGGCGGCCGCGATCCCGAACTGTCGGGCCTACGATCCGGCCTTTGCGTACGAGATGGCGGTGATCGTCGACCGGGGCGCCCGGGCGATGATGGAGGAGGGCGAGGACGCCTTCTACTACCTCACCGCGATGAACGAGAACTACGCCCAGCCCTCCATGCCGCAGGGGGCGGAGGCCGGGATCCTGAAGGGCATGTACCGGCTGTCGGGGCCGGAGGCCGGGCAAGGGACGGGCGCTGCCGCCGTGCGGCTTCTTGGCTCCGGGGCGATCCTGCCGGAGGTGATCGCGGCGGCGGAACTGCTCGCGCAGGATTTCGGCGTCGCCACCGAGGTGTTCAGCGTGACGAGCTTCAGCGAGCTGGCCCGCGACGCCCGCGAGGCCGAGCGGCAGGCGATGCTCAACCCGGAAGCCGAGGCGCCGGTCAGCCACGTGGCGGCGCTGCTGCCGGGCACGGCGCCCATCGTCGCGGCGAGCGACTACGTCCGGGCCTACCCGCAGCTGATCGCCTCCTATGTCGGCGCGCGCTTCGTCGCCCTCGGGACAGACGGGTTCGGGAGGAGCGACACCCGTAACGCGCTCCGCCGGTTCTTCGAGGTCGACCGGCAGCACGTGGTCATCGCGGCGCTGCACGCCCTGGCGGAAGCCGGGACGGTGCCGCGCGCCACGGTGGCGGACGCGATCCGCCGCTACGGCATCGCGGCGGACGCGCCCGCGCCCTGGACGATCTGAGGCCAACCGGCGAACCCACCCGCGACCTCATCCTGAGGTGCGCGCGCAGCGCGCCTCGAAGGAGCTCTCCAGCCGGCCGTGCGATCCCTGGAGCCCTCCTTCGAGGCCTCCGCTGCGCTCCGGCACCTCAGGATGAGGGCGTGGCTGGGAGATCCGGCGCGTCGACGACATCGCGCTTCTCTTCCCCTGCCCGCACGCGGACAGGCCGTCACAGCCTTCCAGCAACCGGAATTCCACCCGCATGAGCGCCGCGCTGCAGATCGCCCTTCCGGATATCGGCGACTACCGGGACGTGCCGGTCATCGAGCTTCTGGTGAAGCCCGGCGACCGCCTCGCGGTGGACGACCTGATCCTCAGCATCGAGTCCGACAAGGCCACCATGGAGGTTCCTTCCCCGGTCGGCGGCATCGTCGCGAGTTGCTGGTCTCCGTGGGGTCGAAGGGGCCGGAAGGAACCCCGATCCTGACGGTGGAA
>NZ_BACT01000740.1:0-4207 GCF_000333255.1 Methylobacterium sp. B1
GCGCGTTAGGCCGGCAGCAGCACCGCCGACTTGATCTGCGCCGAGGCCGCCGGGGTCTCGTAGGTGATCGGGATCGCCTCCTTGGGGCCCCGCAGGGTCAGGGGCACGCGGCCGCCCTCGGCTTCGGCCAGGACCTGGGTGCCCATCCGGGTGAGCGGGTCGAGGATGCGGCGCATCGGCCGCGAACGCAGGGAGGCGTCGCCGTCGAAGGTCGCGGTCACCGGCTGCCCACCGACCACGCCCATCATGAGGCGGGAGCCGGTGCCGGCATTGCCGAAATCGAGGACGTCGGCGGGATCGCCGAGGCCCCCGATGCCGACGCCCCGGACCCGCCAGCGTCCGGCCCCGAGGCGCTCGACGCCCGCGCCGAGCGCCTTCGCGGCGGCGGCGGTCCGCAGGACGTCATCGCCCTCCAGCAGCCCTTCGACCCGCGTCTCGCCCTGGCTGAGCAAGCCGAGGATCATCGCCCGATGCGAGATCGACTTGTCGCCGGGCGGCCGAAGGCGTCCGCGCAGCGGGGTGCCCGGCGCGGCGGTGAGGGGCTGTGGAGTCGAATCGTGCGACACGGGACGTCCGTTCGGGCTCTGACGAGTGGGCCTGGATCCGGCGCGTCGCGCGGCTCAGCCGCGGCGCTGCAATCGGACGGTGAAATCGCCGGGCGGTTAACACGGGTACCGGCCGGCGTCATCAATCCGATGTCTTCGTCGATCCTCCGGGCGATCCTCCTGCCGATCCTCCCGCCGATCCTCCGTAGGACGCGGCCCGGAACGCCCTGCTCGGGCTCGATTGACAGGGGCCGCCACCGCGACTAACGGGGCCCCTCCCCCGAGACAGAACTGACGACGAGGTGTCCGCCCGTGGCCCGACCGGAACTTGGCTTGAAGCGCCAGTGCATGAGCTGCGGCGCGAAGTTCTACGACCTCGCCCGAGATCCCGCCGTCTGCCCGAAATGCGGCGCGGTCTATCAGGCAGTGGCCACCTCGAGCCGTGCAGCGCCTCCGGCGCTGTCGCGGAGCGCGGCCAGCAACGACGATGAGGACGAGACGGACGAGAAGGGTCCGGAGCTGGTTTCCCTCGACGAGGTCGAAGCCGCCGAAGACGATGCGGATCCGACGCCCGAGGACGATTCGGTCGAGGACGGGGATACCGCCGACGACGACACCTTCCTGGAGGAAGAGGACGCCGGCGACGACGATGTCTCCGACCTGATCGACGGCGATATCGAGAACGACGAAGAGGGCTGAGGCGGTCGTCGCCTCCCCGATCAAAAACCCCCGGCGGCAGCGAAAAAGGGGGTTGAGTCCGCGGTGCGAGCCGCCTATAGAACCGGCCTCGCCGGACGCGATTTAGACCGGCGAGACCCCGCGGGACCCAACCCGCGGCGGATGCTAAAAGTGGGGCCTTAGCTCAGCTGGGAGAGCGCTTCCATGGCATGGAAGAGGTCATCGGTTCGATCCCGTTAGGCTCCACCATCCCACTCTCGCGTGACGCGGCCCTCCACGGGACGCGAAATGCAGTGAAAATTATGGGGCCTTAGCTCAGCTGGGAGAGCGCTTCCATGGCATGGAAGAGGTCATCGGTTCGATCCCGTTAGGCTCCACCATTCATCTCGCGCGCGATGCGGCCCAGCATGGCCTGCGTACCCGAGAACGAGACTTTCCAGATTTCGCCGTCGCGAGCGGACCCCGCTGCCACTGATGCGCCGTGGGCCGCCGCGTCCGGTCAGCGGGTCAGGTGCCCGAGCGGCAGCGCGGTTGCGTACTTCACCTGCCCGAGGGCGAAGCTCGATCGGATGTTGGCCACCCCGGGGATCCGCGTGAGGTGGTCCAGGACGAGCTTCTGGTACTGGCCGAGATCCTCGACCACGACCCGCAGCATGTAGTCGGCCTCGCCGCTCATCAGATAGCACTCCATCACCTCGGGGCGGTTGCGCACCGCCTCGTCGAAGGCCTGGAGCGCGGCCTGGGTCTGTTTCTCGAGCGACACGTGGACGAACACGTTGACCGCGAGCCCGAGGCTCAGCGGGTCGACCACCGCCACGCAGCCGCGGATCACCCCCGCCTCCTTCAGGTCGTTGACGCGGCGCCAGCACGGCGACGTCGACAGGCCCACCCGCTCGGCGAGATCCGCGATGCTGATCTCGCTGTCCTGCTGCAGGCATTCGAGAATGCGTAGGCTCGCGGCGTCGAGGGGGGCCGGTCGTGCGGGCATCGGTTCGGTCTCCAATCTGGCCGCCGCGAAGCGCAGCTTCCGACGACGACGGGCGAGGCGCTCCGGCCTCGCGACAGAGGCATATTTTGCCGCCTATCGCCCAAATCGCGGAATATCAATCCGGATACGGCGCGATGGAAGCAAATCTTCGGCATGTCCCGCCGTCCCGATCCCCGTATGATCGAGGGAATAAGGGAGGCCGCGTCGATGAACGCCATACCGCCGAAAGCCACGATCGCGCGGTCCGCCGAGGTCGATCACGACCCGGCCGAGACCCAGGACTGGCTCGCCGCGCTGGAATCCGTCTTCCGCACCGAGGGCGCGGCCCGGGCGCGGTTCATCCTCGACCGCCTGGAGCGGCGCTCGAAGGAGATCGGCATCCTCGACGAGGCCCTGCCCTACTCGCCCTACCGGAACACGGTTCCGCTGGAGAAGCAGCCGCGCTACCCCGGCGATCTCGACATTGAGGAGCGCCTGACCTCGATCATGCGCTGGAACGCGCTCGCCATGGTAGTGCGCGCCAACATGGCCTACGGCGAGCTCGGCGGCCACGTGGCCAGCTACGCCTCGGCGGCGGAGCTGTTCGAGGTCGGCTTCAACCACTTCTTCAAGGGCGGGACGGACGGCGACCTCGTCTATTTCCAGCCGCACTCGGCCCCCGGCGTCTACGCCCGGGCCTTCCTCGAAGGGCGGCTCTCCGAGGAGCAGCTGAAGCACTACCGCCAGGAGATCGCCGGCGACGGTCTGTGCTCCTATCCGCATCCCTGGCTGATGCCGGATTTCTGGCAGGTTCCCACCGGCTCGATGGGCATCGGGCCGATCCACGCGGTCTATCAGGCGCGTTTCATGCGCTACCTCGCCGACCGGGGCCTGGCCGACACGTCCGGCCGCCACGTCTGGGGCGTGTTCGGCGACGGCGAGATGGACGAGCCCGAATCGATCGGCGGCCTCGCGCTGGCAGCGCGCGAGAATCTCGACAACCTGACCTTCGTCATCAACTGCAACCTGCAGCGGCTCGACGGACCGGTGCGCGGCAACGGCCAGATCATCCAGGAGCTGGAGAGCCTGTTCCGGGGCGCAGGCTGGAACGTCATCAAGGTGCTGTGGGGTTCGGAGTGGGACGGGATCTTCGCCCGCGACACCAACCACGCCCTGCTGCGGCGCTTCGCCGACACGGTGGACGGCAAGTACCAGACGCTGGGCGCCAAGGACGGCGCCTACAACCTCGCCCACTTCTTCGGCGAGGATCCGGAGGTCCGCGAGCTCGTCGCCCACATGTCGGACGCCGATGTCGACCGGCTGAAGCGCGGCGGCCACGACTTTCGCAAGCTCTACGCGGCCTTCGCCGCCGCCAAGGCCACCAAGGGCCGGCCGACGGTGATCCTGGCCAAGACCAAGAAGGGCTACGGCATGGGCGGCGCGGGCGAGTCGCGCATGACCGCCCACCAGGCCAAGAAGCTCGACGTGGACGCGCTGCGCGCCTTCCGCGACCGGTTCGCCCTGCCGCTGTCGGATGCCCAGGTGGAGGGTCTGGCCTTCTACAAGCCGGCCGAGGACGGCGCCGAGATGCGCTACCTGCGCGAGCGCCGCGAGACGCTCGGCGGCGTCCTGCCGGCCCGCCGCCGCACGGCGCCGACCGTCTCGGTGCCGGCCCTCTCGACCTACGCGGGCTTCGCGCTCGAAGCGGGCGGCAAGGAGATGTCGACCACCACGGCGGTGGTGCGCCTGTTCGGCAACCTCCTGAAGCACAAGGATCTCGGGCCGCGCATCGTCCCGATCGTATCCTACCAGGCCCGGACCTTCGGCATGACCAACCTGTTCCGGCAAGTCGGTATCTACACGCCGCACGGCCAGCTCTACGAGCCGGATGATGCCGGCTCGATGCTTTACTACCGCTAGGCCCAGGACGGTCTGCTCCTGCAGGAACGCATCACCCAGGCCGGGGCGATCTCGTCATGGACGGCGGCGGCCACGGGCTACAGCATCCACGGCCTGT
>NZ_BACT01000739.1:0-1316 GCF_000333255.1 Methylobacterium sp. B1
GTTCCGGCCGCCGCGTCCGATGGGGATCACCGAGGGTGTGGTGAGCGCGCTGGGACTCGAACCCAGGACCTACAGATTAAAAGTCCGTTGCTCTACCAGCTGAGCTACGCGCTCGCGTCCCGGGCCGATCGCGGTGGCCCGTCGGGGACGGCGCGTCCGCAATAGGTGAGCGGGCCCGGGGGGTCAACATAAGGGACGTGGACAATCCTCAATCCGCCCTCAATCCGCGTCGCCGCGGCTCTGCTCCACGATGCCCCGGGCCTCAGCGAAGGCCGCGTCGGCATCGAGCTCCGTCGTGTCGAGCCGGATCGCGTCGTCGGCCATGCGCAGGGGTGCGGCGCTGCGGGATGCATCCCGGGCGTCGCGGGCCTCGATGTCGGCGAGGATCGTCGCGAAGGTCGCCGACTCGCCGCGGCCGACCAGTTCCCGATGGCGGCGGCGGGCGCGCTCCTCCGAGGACGCCGTGATGAACAGCTTCACCGAGGCCCCGGGGCAGACCACCGTGCCGATGTCGCGCCCGTCGAGCACCGCCCCCTGCGGATCGGCGGCAAAGCGGCGCTGCCAGGCGAGCAGGCCGGCCCGGACTTCCGGCACGGACGAGACGCGCGAGGCCGCCTCGCCCATGGCCCGGTCGCGCAGCCGCGGGTCGTCGAGCTTGCCGGCATCGAGGGCCTGGGCCGCCTGCGCCGCGGCCGCGGCATCCTCCAGCGACAGGCCTGCATCGAGCAGGGCCATAGCCACGGCCCTGTAGAGGAGCCCGGTGTCGAGATGCGGCAGGCCGTAATGATCGGCCAGACGCTTGGCGAGCGTGCCCTTGCCGGATGCGGCCGGTCCGTCGATCGCGATGACGAGCGGCATGCCGGTCACGCCTCGATCCGGCCGCCGAGGGCCTGCATGGTCGGAAGGAAGCTCGGGAAGCTCGTGGCGATCATCGCGCCGTCATCCACCGTGACCGGGTTCCGTGCGGCGAGCCCCATGACGAGGAACGCCATGGCGATGCGGTGGTCGAGATGCGTCGCGACCGTTCCGCCGCCCGGCGCGGCGGCGCCGTCGCCCTCCACCACGAGGTCGTCGCCCTCCACCGCGTGGCGGACGCCGTTGGCGGCCAGCCCCGCCGCCACGGCGGCGAGGCGGTCCGATTCCTTGACCCGCAGCTCGTGCAGGCCGTTCATCCGGGGCCGGCCCTCGGCGAAGCTCGCCGCCACCGCCAGCACCGGGTACTCGTCGATCATCGCGGGCGCCGGCTCGGCCGGTACGTCAACCCCGGCAAGCGGCTCGCGCGCACCGCAGGGCGGCAAGGGTTTGGCGGCCTTCCT
>NZ_BACT01000738.1:0-7281 GCF_000333255.1 Methylobacterium sp. B1
CGTGATCCGTGTCCGGACTGGATCGGCCGCCGCAAGGCGGGGGATGCCAGAGACACACGCCACAACGAAGACCCGCAGCGACGACGCTGCATGCTTGCCGAACACAACACTCGACGCCGCAGCACCCTGCGCCGCCGAGTCCCAAAAGAATTGCGATGCGCCGGTCTGGTGGCCTGAGCGGCGTGCCCAGAACCCGATCCCATCTCGAACTCGGCCGTTAAACACGCCAGCGCCTATGGTACTGTGTCTCAAGACACGGGAGAGTCGGTCGCCGCCAGACCCGCCCATCGCAATCGGCATTCCCTCGACACGATACAAACGCCCGCAGGCCGCTCTCATGGAGAGCAGCCTGCGGGCGTTTTGTCGTTGGCTTCCGATATCCGACGACGCCTTACCGCGAAGTCATCTCCCCGCGATCATCCGGTAATCGATCGCCTGCAATCATCCTCACACCGCGCATGGCCCACGGCCCACGCGGACGAAGCCGGTGACGGATCTCGCGCCCTCCGAGTCGTCCGCGCCCCGCTTCGGAACGGGCCGAGGTCCGCGACCTCGGCCCGTTCAGCCCGAGAGGGGAGGGGAGCGACTTGACCATGTTGATGGAGATACGTTCCCCCGACCCACGCGGCGCGCTATGGAACGGGGCCATGCGACTGCTCATCATCGAGGACGATCAGGAAGCGGCGGCCTATCTCGTCAAGGCCTTCCGTGAGACCGGCCATGTCGCCGACAGCGCGCATGACGGCCTCGACGGTTACGCGCTGGCCCGCGAGGGTGACTACGACGTGCTGATCGTCGACCGGATGCTGCCGAAGCTCGATGGCCTGTCGCTGATCCGGTCGCTGCGCGAGCAGAACGTCGCGACCCCGACGCTGATCCTGTCGGCACTCGGGCAGGTCGACGACCGGGTGAAGGGGCTGCGCGCCGGGGGCGACGATTATCTGCCGAAACCCTATGCCTTCTCGGAACTGCTGGCCCGCACCGAGGCGCTGGCCCGGCGGCAGGCCGGCTCGGGAGCCGCCGAGGAGACGCGCTACCGGATCGGCGACCTAGAACTCGACCGTCTGTCCCATCGGGTGACCCGGGCCGGCCGCGAGATCCCGTTGCAGCCCCGCGAATTCCGTCTTCTCGAATACCTGATGCGGCATGCGGGCCAGGTCGTGACACGCACGATGCTGCTGGAGCATGTCTGGGACTATCACTTCGATCCGCAGACCAACGTCATCGACGTTCACGTCTCGCGCCTGCGCAGCAAGCTCGACAAGGGGTTCGCGTCCCCGATCATCCATACGGTTCGGGGTGCCGGCTATGTCCTGCGCTTCGAGGAGGGCGCCTCCGGGTGAGCGCGGTTCCGGCTGACGCGCTGGTCGCCCGCGAGACGGGGGCTGCGCGCTTCCAGAAGCTGTTCCGCACCACCGCCTTCAAGCTGTCGCTGGCCTATCTGGCGATCTTCGCCCTCTGCGCATTCCTGGCGCTGGGCTACGTCGCTTGGAATGCCCGCGCGGTACTCGACGACCAGATCGTCTCGACGATCGATGCCGAGATCAACGGCCTGTCGGAACAATACAATGCCGGCGGTCTACGGCGGCTGATCACCGTGGTGGAGCGGCGCTCGCGCGAGCCGGGGGCCTCGCTCTACCTCGTGACGACGGCCGGCGGCGACCATGTGGTCGGCAATGTCGGCTACGTGCCCGCCGCCGTGCTGGCGACCCCAGGTCAGACCGAGACGCGCTACGGCCGCAACGAGTCCGATGCCGAGGCGCATCAGGCGATCGTGCGGGTCTTCACCCTGCCGGGCGGATTCCGGCTGCTCGTCGGGCGCGACACCGAGGAGCGCGACCGTCTGCGGGCGGTGATCGGGCGCGCCTTCCTCACCTCGCTCGCCGCCGTCGTGCTCCTCGGCGTGATCGGCGGCTGGCTGGCAGCGAGCCGGGTGCTGCGCCGGGTCGATGCCATGACCCAGACCACCCGCGCGATCATGGCGGGCGATCTCGACGACCGGCTCCCTGTGGCGGGAAACGGCGACGAACTCGACCGCCTCGCGTCGAGCCTCAACCTGATGCTGGAGCGGATCGGCGAGCTGATGCGCGGCATGCGGGAGGTCTCCGACAACATCGCCCACGACCTCAAGACGCCGTTGACCCGCCTGCGCAACCGCGCCGACGAGGCCCTGCGCCGGGCCTCGACGCCGGAGGAATTGCGCGCGGCGCTGGAAGCCGTGATCGACGAAGGCGACGGATTGATCCGGGTGTTCAATGCCCTTCTGATGATCGCGCGGCTCGAAGCCGGGTCTGCCCGGGAGATGCTGGGACCGCTGGATATCGGCCAGACGGTGCGGAGCGTCGGCGAACTCTACGAGGCGGTCGCCGAGGATCAGGGGCTGACGCTCGCGGTGCGCGCGCAGGACGACCTCACCATCGCGGGCAACCGCGAGCTGATCGGGCAGGCCCTCGCCAACCTCATCGACAACGCCCTGAAATACGGGGCCGAATCCGCCGGAGCGGAGGCCAGCGTGACGCTGGAGGCATGGCGCGACGGCGAGACGATCCGCCTTGCCGTGTCCGATCATGGACCGGGCATCCCCGAAGCGGAGCGGGCCCGCGTCCTCGGTCGCTTCGTGCGCCTGGAGGATGCCCGTTCGCGACCGGGCTTCGGGCTGGGCCTCAGCCTCGTCAACGCCGTGGTGCGCCTGCATCACGGGACCCTGCGGCTCTTCGACAACGCCCCAGGGCTGCGGGTCGAGATCGGCCTTCCGGCTTCACCGCGCCCGCAGACGGAAGCCGGTGACATCCTGCCCGCACCGGCATCGGGCGACCCTGTGCCGGCGTCCCCGTCCCGCGCTAGTTAGGTCGCGACCTGTCCCGCTACGACCGCGCCGTCTTTCCATCCGATCGGCAGAGCGCCCGAGTTCCAGGAGGCTCCATGACCCTCAAGACCAAGACCGCCCTCGTCACCGGCTCGACCAGCGGCATCGGACTTGCCATCGCGCGCGCCCTTGCGGCCGAGGGAGCCAACGTCGTGCTCAACGGGTTCGGGGACGCGACCGCCATCGAGGAAACGCGGGCCGGGATCGAAAGCGCCTACGGGGTCAAGGTCCACTATTCGTCCGCCGACATGAGCAAGCCCGAGGCGATCAACGCCATGGTGCGCGAGGCGGAAGACGCTTTCGGATCCGTCGACGTGCTGGTCAACAATGCCGGGATCCAGTTCGTCTCGCCGATCGAGGACTTTCCGGCCGAGAAGTGGGAGCAGATCATCGCGATCAACCTGTCCTCGGCCTTCCACACGATGCATGCGGCAATTCCCGGGATGAAGGCACGCGGCTGGGGCCGGATCATCAACACCGCTTCGGCCCATTCGCTGGTGGCCTCGCCGTTCAAGTCGGCCTACGTGGCGGCCAAGCACGGGATCGCGGGCCTGAGCAAGGCGGCGGCACTGGAACTCGCGCCCCACAAGATCACGGTGAACTGCATCTCGCCCGGTTACGTCTGGACGCCCCTGGTGGAGTCGCAGATTCCCGACACGATGAAGGCCCGCGGTCTGACCAAGGAGCAGGTGATCGAAGACGTGATGCTGAAGGCGCAGCCGACCAAGGAATTCGTCACCGTCGATCAGGTCGCCGCACTGGCGGTGTTCCTGTGCTCCGATGCGGCGAGCCAGATCACCGGCGCCAATATCAGCATGGATGGCGGCTGGACCGCGCAGTAGCGGCGTCCACTGCTGCGTTCCGGAAGGCAGGGCCCGTCACCCGGGGGCTGACACCTTCCGTATCGACACCCTCGGTATCATGGGCGTTCCGCAGCCGTCAGATCAGCCGCGACGATCGGGCGGAGCCTGTGGGATGGCGGCCCCGCCCGGCTTCAGGTGGGGCCGCTCCTCGGTCAGCGGCGGCCGTGGACCAGCAGGGCGAGGCCGTAGCCCACCGCGCCGGCGATCAGCAGGGCGACCAGGGGATTCTCTTCCACGCGGGCGCCGACGGCGGCACGCCCGTCGCGGAGGTAGGAACCGCTCCGCTCATAGGCCTCACCCGCGATGTCGCCGGCGCGGTCATACGCGTCGCTGGCGACGTCGCCGGCCCGGTCGGCGATGTCGCGCGCCTTGTCCTTCACCTGGCCGTAGACGTTCTGAGCCTCGCCCTGGGCCTCGCGGAACCGACCCTCGACCGAGTCGCGGTTCGAGCCCGCGAAATCTCCGGCCGCGCCCTGAACCTTGCCGACGGCCTCCTTGGCGCCGCCGACGATCCGATCCGTATCCACCATGGCACTCTCCTGGACGTGAGCGCGGCGCCGCGACGCGGGCGTCGCTCGTTACGCCGTCGTCCACCGAACGCGCGAGATGGCGTTTGTGCCCCCGGCCGCCATGAAATTATGCGCGGCCAGCGTTTCCGCGGCAGACGGGACAGGTCAGAGGCCGATCAGCTCGGCGATGGCCGCGGCGCCGGCGGCGGGGGATGTCTCGCCCCGCGCCACACCCGCCTCCGCCTCGGCCGTGCGGCGCCGGACCTCCGGGGACCCGACGAGGCGCTGGTGCAGACGCTCGTCCACTAGCGCCCACATCCACTTCACGTCCTGGGTCCGGCGCTTCGCCTGGATCTCTCCGGTGGCAGTGAGCTTCTCCCGGTGGTCGACGATCTTCGCCCACAGCGTATCGAGACGCAGATTGTGGAAGCCCGAGATCGTCACCACCGGCGGCGTCCAGGTGGCGGAGGCCGGGGTGAGGATGTGCAACGCCGCACGGTATTCCGAAGCCGCTGCATTGGCCCGCTGCTCGGCCTCGCCAACATCGGCCTTGTTGACCGCGATCATATCGGCGAGTTCGAGGATGCCCTTCTTGATGCCCTGGAGCTCGTCGCCCGCTCCGGGCAGCATCAGCACCAGGAAGAAGTCGGTCAGGTCGGCCACCGCCGTCTCCGACTGGCCAACGCCGACCGTCTCGACGAGGATCACGTCGAAGCCCGCGGCCTCGCAGAGAAGCATGGTCTCGCGGGTCTTGGCCGCCACGCCGCCGAGCGTTCCGGAGGACGGGGAGGGGCGGATGAAGGCGTTGGGATCGTGCGACAGCCGCGCCATCCGGGTCTTGTCGCCCAGGATCGAGCCGCCGGTCCGGGAAGAGGACGGATCGACCGCCAGCACCGCCACCTTGTGGCCGGCCTCGGTCAGGTTCGAGCCCAGGGCGTCGATGGTGGTCGACTTGCCGACGCCGGGCACGCCGGTGATCCCGACGCGGATCGCCCGACCGGTTTCGGGCAGAACCGAATCGATGAGATCCGCCGCCAGGGCCCGGTGATCAGCGCGCTTGGACTCGGCCAGCGTGATGGCCCGGGCCAGCGCGGCGCGGTCGCCGCGCAGCAGGCGCTCGCNGAGGCTCTGAATGTCGATGGACGGCGTCATGGTCCCTTCATGGNCGCGGCGACGGCTGCCGTCCAGGGGGAGGCACCGGCACGGGGGGATGGGCCGGCTGTGGCCCGTCCCCCACAAGCCCGGTCATGCCCGCTATTCACGCCGACCTGGCGTGATCGTGCCCCGCGATGGTCACGATCCTGGGCGACGGAGGGCACCCCGCCCGAGCGCAACCGGATCATGTCGAGCCAGATCGTCTCACGTCGCGTCCTTCTCCGGTTCGGAGCTCTCGCGGGCGCCGCGGGTCTCGCCCCGTCGCTCGGCGCCTGCGTCACCGACGATCTCGGGACCGGCGCGGCCTTGCCCGAAAAGCAATCGGCCCTCGACGTCATGCCGGTGTTGCTGGTCGCCACGACCCGGAAGCCCGTGGGCAATCCGCCCCGGCCGCCGTATTTCAGCAGCGACCGCGGCCGCGGCCTGAGCTTCGCGGAGGTGCGCCTGTCGCCGCCCGACCGCTCGCTCCTCGGCAAGGTCTCGTCCGTCATCACCGGCGACTGGACGATCGGCGCGGTGCCGAAATTCGAGACGGGATCCGGTGCCGCCACAGCCTTCTCGCAGGCGGCCCTCGGGCGGGACGTGCTGATCTACGTCCACGGCTACCGCGAATCGTTCGAATCGGCCGCGATCAGCGCGGCCAGGCTCTCGGACGGCATCCGCTTCGGCGGCGTCTCCGGCCTGTTCACGTGGCCGTCGGCGGCTGCGACCCTCGATTACAATTACGATCGCGAGAGCGCCCTCTGGTCGCGCGACGCCTTCGAGGACCTGCTCAAGGCGCTGGCCGCCTCGCCGAGCGGCGGCCGCATCAACATCGTCGCGCACTCGATGGGCACGCTCCTCACGCTCGAGACCCTGCGGTTGCTCCGCGCCGAGGCCGGCGAGGCCGCGATGGCGCGGATCGGAGCCGTGGTGCTGGCCGCACCCGACATCGATTTCGACCTGTTCTCCAACGGCGTTGCCCGCCTCGGACCCGACGTCTCGAAGATCACGGTGATCTCCTCCACCAACGACCGGGCGCTCGAACTCTCCGCCGCCCTGGCGGGGGGCGTGCGTGCGGGCGCGGCCGATCGCGCCAAGCTCGAGGCACTCGGCGTGCGCGTCGCCGACGCCTCCGATTACGGCGGCGGCCTGATCAACCACGACCTGTTCCTCTCGAATCCGGATGTGCAGGGGGTGGTCAAGCGCGCCATCGCCCGGGGCGCCGGGGTGTAGGCGCGCGGCGCTCACCCCATCCGGGTCGTCATGCTCTGCGGCGGCAGGGGTTCCTCCGGCAGGATCGGCGCGTCGCCGGAGGCGTCCAGATGGTCGATCCGGTCGGCCCAGACCCGGAAGCCCACGAGGGGATTCGGTCCGAACGTGTGGGTCAGCGGCACATCCGCGGCGTCGCGACCGTAGGCGACCATGACCCGGCCGATCCGCGGGGCGTTGTTGCGCGGGTCGAACACGTGCCAGCGCCCGCCGAGATAGACCTCCATCCAGGCGGCGAAATCGCCCGCCGGGTGCGGCTCGGGCTCGCCGATGAAGCTGACATAACCGGTACAGTAGCGGGTCGGGATGTTCAGCGCGCGACAGAAGGCCACGGCCAGGTGGGTGAAGTCTCGGCAGACGCCGCGGCGACCCGCATAGGCATCCTGCGCCGTGCGGTCGCCGTGAGCGAATTCGTAGCCGAACGCGATGTGGTCGTGCACGAAATCGCAGACCGCCTGCACCCGGCTCCAGCCGGGCTCGGTATGGCCGAACAAGCGCCACGCCTCGTCGGCCAGCAGATCCGATTCGCAGTACCGGCTGGGCAGCAGGAACACGATGGTTTCGGCCGGCAGGTCCTCGATCGCGTGCTGCTTGGCCTCCGGGTGCACCGGGTCCGGGCGCCCGTCATCGTCGATCA
>NZ_BACT01000737.1:0-2500 GCF_000333255.1 Methylobacterium sp. B1
GAGCCGGGCGGCGTCGTCCCGGTATATGGATGCCTACCGGACGGCCCTCGACGGGCTCGTCGGCCGCGGGCTCGCCTATCCCTGCTTCTGCTCGCGCGGGCAGATCCGGGCGCGGATCGCGTCTGCGGGCGAGGTCCCCTGCGATCCGGATGGCGTGCCGCTCTATCCCGGCACCTGCCGGCACGAGTCCCCCGTGTCCGTGGCGGACCGTCTCGCCAGGGGCGATCCGCATACCTGGCGTCTCGACATGGCGGCCGCCCTGCGCGGCGCCGGCTCGACGCTCGGCTACGTCGCCTTCGACGAGGCGGGCGAGCGCTGGATCGCGGCCGATCCGGGGCGTTGGGGCGATACGGTGATCGCGCGCCGCGACGTGCCGACAAGCTACCATCTCGCAGTGGTTCACGACGATGCCGCCGAGGGGATCACCCATGTGGTTCGCGGCCGCGACCTGGAGGCCGCCACCGACCTGCACGTGCTCCTGCAAGCGCTGCTCGGCCTGCCGACGCCGCGCTACCACCACCACCCGCTGCTGCACGACGCTGAGGGCGAGAAGCTGTCCAAGTCGCGCGGCTCGCAATCCCTCGCCGACCTTCGGCAAGCCGGCCAGACCCCCGGGGACATCCGCGCCCGACTCGGCTTCGCCTGAGCGATCGCCTCAGCGCACCGCCGCATCGCGCTGGGCGATGGCGGTGGCGCTCTTCGACTTCTGCATGGTGGCGTCGATCTGCTCCCGCTGACGCTTGAACTCGGCGAGCAGGCGCCCGTCGAGCTCCCGGCCACGCGGGACACGGATCTTCATCGGATCGACGAAGTGGCCGTTGATGATCACCTCGTAGTGAAGATGGGCGCCGGTCGACAGGCCGGTCGAGCCGACATAGCCCACGACCTGCCCTTGCCGGACCTTGACGCCCTCCCGGATGCCGCGGCCGAACCGTGACATGTGGTTGTAGGTCGTCACGTAGCCGTTGACATGCTGGATCTCGACCCGGTTGCCGTAGCCCGAGGTCATCTCGGAGCGGATCACCACGCCGTTGCCGGCTGCCATGATCGGGGTGCCGATCGGATTCGACCAGTCGACGCCGGTGTGAAGCTTGGCATAACCCAGGACCGGATGGCGCCGGTAGCCGAAGCCGGAGCGCATAATCCCGTCGGCGATGGGCTTGCGCAGCAGGAATTTCTTCAGCGAGCGGCCCTGCTCGTCGAGATAGTCGATCGTCCCGTCATCCGGGGATTGGAAGCGGTAGACCTTGCGGGTCTCGCCACCGAGCGTCAGCGCCGCGTAGAGAAGATCCGGACGGTCGGCGCTGGCATCGTCGTCGGTGCTGTAGAACACGTCGAGCCCGTCGCCGCTGCTGATGCGGCGCTGGAAGTCCAGGTCGTAGCTGAACACCCGGACGATATCCTCGACGGCGGCCCGCGGCAGGTCGTGGCGCGCGGCCGTCTCGTAGAGGCTCTGATACAGCCGCGGCCCCGAACCGGAATCCGCATCCTCGTCTTCGCCGGGTTCAGCTTGAGCCTGCGGCTTGGGGGAGGGGGATTCCTCGGAGGGCGGCGCCACCGAGACGAAGGCGCCGCGATCGTTCAGGGCGGCGATGCCCTCGATGCCGTTCTCGCCGTAGAGCACGACGCGGGTTACCTGGCGCGGGTCACCGGGATGCGGGCCCGGCGCGATCTGCACGCGCATCGGCTGGCCCTCGTTGAGAGCGGCCGTGCGGGCCTTGCCGCCGAGCGCCGCGACGATGCCGCGGATCGCGTCGTCGCTGGCGAAGCCGATGGCCTTGAGGGTCGATTCCAGGGTCTCGCCGCGCTTCAGCGCGAGGTCGCGCTCTTCGACGAGGGGCGCTTCATTGGGCTTGAGCTCGACCTTGGCGACCTTCGTGACGTTCTCGGGAACGACCAGCACCTCGATCGCCTTGAACGGGTTGGCATCCTTCGGCGCCGTGCCGTCACCGTCCCCCGTCGCGCCCTGCTGGAGCGTCCGCGACAGCATGATCTGCGGGGCGATCGGGATCGCGGCACGACGGCCCGCCTCGGCGGCGATGCGGCGCTCCTCCTCCACCTGCGCGGTGACGTCGTCGTCGCTGAGTGCGGGTGCGTTAGGGTCGACGGCGGCCTCAGCCAGATCGCGCTTCACCACGGTGACCTCGGCGCCGGGGGCATCGGCAGAGGCTTCGGGGGCACGCTCCAACGGTTCGTCGGATACGAACTTCATCGGATCGAAGCGGGGGGGCTCGCTCGCGTAAACGCCCGTCGTCATCGACAGGGGTGTGGTGAGCCGTACGAACGCCTTGGCCTTGATGATCTCGCGATCCCCGAGGCGAACCGTGACGGGCGCCCGGAAACTCTGCTTGGCCGACGCGATCATCAGGTTGCGGATCAGTCGGTCACCCTTCCGGGCGATATTGGCGCCGCTTTCGCTCGGCTGCGGTCGCGGCAAGACCGTCGCCTTCTCGGGAATGGCCGCGAAGGACACGTCCCCCTGAAGGGAAACATGGAGGGC
>NZ_BACT01000737.1:10000-13806 GCF_000333255.1 Methylobacterium sp. B1
GACGATTCCGCCCACGTCATGGACGTGACCTTCACGGTGGCGCCGGGCCCGGTCGCAGGTCTCGGTCCGGTCGCGGTGAGCGGCGCACCGGGGATCGACCCGGCGACCATCCGCTCCTTCATCTATGCCGAACTGGGCGACCCGTATTCGCCCCAGGCGGTGGCGGCGATCCGCCGGTCGGTGGCGCGGATCGAGGGCATCGGCGGCGTGCGCGTCCGCGAGGGCACGGCGCTCGACGCCGACGGAAACCTGCCGCTGTTCGTCGAGGTCACCGAACGCGAGCGCAACCTCGTGGGTGTCTCGGCGCGCTATTCCACCGTCGACGGGCCGGGCGTGCGGGCCTACTACGCCAATCGAAACCTGTTCGGTGGCGGCGAGTCCTTCCGGGTGGACGCCGACATCTACTATCTGGGCCTCGGCAACGACCCCTTCGCCAACCAGCGCAAGGTTGCGGGAATCGGCACGAACGGCCTCGGCGGACGGCTCTCGGCGACCTACGTCCAGCCGGCCCTGTGGGGCACACGCAACGATCTGCTGGCCAACGCCTTCATCACGCGTGAGGTGCAGCAGAGCTATCTCGTGGATGGCGGCGGTGTCTCTGGGGCGATCCGCCACCGCTTCTCGGACACGTTCTCGGCGCAGATCGGGCTCGACGCCCAGGCGGGCCGGTCGAAGGATGCCCTCGGTACCGTCAATTACCGGTTGATCGGCGTCCCCGCCTCGGTGACCTACGATTCCACCGACAGCCTCCTCGACCCGACGCGGGGCATTCGGGCGATCGCGTCGCTGGCGGTCTATCCCGGCGCGATCTCGTCGCCCGGGATCGTCGTGGCCAAGGCGCAGGGCTCGACCTACTACGCCCTGGACGACGAAGCCCCGCATGATCCTGGCCGGCCGCATCGGGTTCGGCTCGGTCTCCGGGGCGCCGCTGGGAGAAATCCCGGACAATTTCCGGTTCTTCGCCGGCGGAGGCGGCTCCGTGCGCGGCTATCCGTATCGGACCCTCGGACCAATCGGCCCCTACAACCTCCCGATCGGCGGCCGCAGCCTGCTCGAGGCTTCCCTCGAGGCGCGCATCAAGGTCACGGACACGATCGGCGTGGTGCCGTTCTTCGACGCGGGCACCGCCTTCGCCTCGGCGACGCCGGATTTCGATGAGAAGATCCGCAAATCCGTGGGCATCGGCCTGCGCTACTACACCGGTATCGGCCCGATCCGCGCGGATCTCGCCTTCCCGCTCGATCCCTATAAGGGCGGGCACGTGCGGCCGGCCGTCCTGTATCTCAGCCTGGGACAGGCGTTCTGAATGGCTCTTCGGACCGGACTCACGCGACGCCGCGCCACGCCGAACCGCGGCGGCGGCCGGTGGCTTGGCCTCGTCCTGGTCTGCCTGATTCTGGCGCTGCCCTGGGCCGTTACGCTGACCTCCGCCGAAGAGGGGGACAAGTCCGTGCTCGGCGGACTCCTGTCGCGGGCGCTCTCGACGCCCTCGTCCCGGGTGGCGATCGGCGCCATCGACGGCGCCCTGTCCTCCGACGCCACCATCCGGGACGTGGCGATCAGCGACCGCGACGGCGTCTGGCTGAAACTCGACCGGGCCCGCATCGTCTGGCGCCGGCTCGCTCTTCTGTCAGGACGCCTGGAGGTCGACAGCCTCGAGATCGGGCATCTCGACGTGCTGCGGCGACCGATCCCCGGTCCACCGCCGCCCGAAGCGAAGCCCGATGGCCGGCTACTCCCGGACCTGCCCGTCAAGGTCGAGATCAAGGGCTTCAAGCTGGCCGAGCTGACGCTGGGCGAGGCGGTGGCCGGGCAGCCGGCGCGGCTATCCGCGGAGGGCCGGGCGAAGCTCGGCGCCGCCAGCGAAGGGCTCGACCTCCAGGCCAGGGCCCTGCGCCTCGACGCGCCGGGCCGCTTCCTGCTGTCGCTGCTGTTCGTGCCGAACGGCGAGCGGCTCGAGCTGAAGGCGAACCTCGTGGAGCCGGCGGGCGGCCTGCTCTCGAAGGCGGCCAACCTGCCCGGCACGCCGCCAATCGACTTCGAACTTGATGGAACCGGGACGTTGGACGCCTGGGGGGCCAAGCTCGACTTCACGGCCGGACCCGACATCGGTGCCAAGGGCGGTGCGAAGATCTCCCGGATCGGGGCCGAGCGGCGCCTCGCCCTGGATCTCGCGGCACGGATCGAGGGCCTGATGCCGGGCCCGGCGGCCGCGATCTTCGCCGGCACCACCAAGCTCGACGGCGGCATCGCCTTCGCGGATAGCGGCGCCTTCCGGATCGACCGGCTGGAACTGACCTCCCGCACGGCGCGTCTGGCCGCCGGCGGCAGCCTGACCCGCGACCGGGTCGCCGACCTGACGCTCCAGGCCCGCGCCCTGCCCACGGAGGGCGACGTCACCCGGGCCGGCGAGGCCGAGATCGGCAAGCTCGTCTTCGACGGCAGCCTGAAGGGACCGCTCGCGGCACCGACGGTCCGGGGCCGCCTCGACGCGGCTGCCCTGCGCAGCCGCGATTCCAGCCTGGACCGGATCGAGGCCAGCCTCGGGATCGACCCGCAGGGCGACCCATCGGCGCAGCGTTTCGCCATCACGGCGGACGGCCGGGTCGAGGGATTGAAGCTCGCCGACCCGGCCCTGCGCCGGGCGATCGGCAGCCGGGCCAACGTGACGCTCCGCGCCTCGGCCGGCGCAGACGGCGTGGTCGATATCGCGGCGCTCCGGCTCGACTCCGACACGGCGCGGGCGACTTATGTCGGTCGCGTCGGCCAGAACACCCTGACGGGCACCGTAGACGCGGCCCTGCCGGACCTCTCGGTGTTCTCGGGTCTCGCGGGCCAGGGCCTTGCGGGCAGCCTCGACGCCAAGGCGCGGCTGAGCGGCGATCCGGCGCGCAAGGCCATCGCGGCCGACCTCGCGGTGACCACGAGCGGCCTCGTCACCGGGATCCAGGCCGCCGACCGCACCCTCGGCCGCGCACCGACCCTTCAGGGGCGCGTCTCCCAGACCTTTGACGGCTACGGCTTCGACCATCTGCGCCTGGAGGGGGCCGGCGTCGCCGCGACCCTGCAGGGCGAGGCGACGGCGTCCCGGGCGGATGTCACCGGGCGGCTCGATCTCAGGAGCCTCGCGGATCTCGACGGACGCCTCACCGGCAAGGCCAGCATCGATGCGCGCCTGACCGGATCCCTGGAACATCCGGATGTGACCGCGGCTCTGACGGCGCCGTCCGCCACCGCGGCGGGAAAGCCGATCCGGGACCTGCGCGCCGAGGCGGTCCTGCGGGACGCGCTCCTCGCCCCGGACGGAACGGTCCGACTCAGCGGCGACGTCGCCGGCAAGGCGCTCACGGGCGGTGCCCACCTCGCGCGCGTCGGCGGCGATTGGGTCCTCGACCGGCTCGGTCTGGATCTCGGCTCTGTCGCCGTCGCGGGCCACGCCATGGTCGCGGCCGACACGTGGCTGTCGGCCGGCGCGCTCACCGTGCGGGCCGGCGATCTGACGGACATCGCGCCCCTGGTCCCGGAGCCGGTCACGGGCCGACTCGACGCCGCGCTGACCCTCGCCCGTGACGGCGGCCGCCAGGATGCGGCCATCCGCGCCACCGGAGCCGCGCTCCGATACGGGGAGACCAGCCTCGCGCGTCTCGATGCGGATCTCTCGGGCCGCGACCTGCGCGCGCATCCCGTTCTCGAAGGGCGGCTCGAAGCCGACCGGCTTGTGGCCGCCGGCCAGCAGGTCGACACGATCCGGCTCCTCGCCAACGGCAGCCCCGCCTTCAGCGACGTGACCCTGACCGCCCGGTCGC